>JAXISQ010000081.1:0-6783 GCA_034680505.1 Noviherbaspirillum sp. | reverse complement strand
CGATGGCACCACCGATGCTATGCGTGTTGTATTCAATTCAACCATAGGTTTGGCAGGTTTACTCGACATCGCCACACCAGCAGGCTTGCCTAAACACGAAGAAGATTTTGGTCAAACCTTGGGCGTATGGGGTGTGAAATCCGGTCCCTATGTCGTCTTGCCTTTATTCGGATCGAGCACGATGCGTGATGCGACTGCAAAACCGATAGACTGGGCAGGCGATCCATTAAGTTATGTAGACAACATACGCGCACGTAATTCAGGCAGAGTTATACGGATTATTGATAATCGCGCAGCTTTATTGGGTGCATCGAAGCTGATGGAAGGTGCTGCTCTAGATCCTTATGAATTCATGCGTGATGCTTATTTGCAGCGTCGTGCTAGCCGGATTAATGATCAGTAGTAAATCTATTTTTTGATTTGTCTAGGTGCGGCGTAAACCCTGTATCTATAGGGTTAGTGGGTGAGGCGCTCGTGTTTGATATGATGCGTCTTACTAACCCAATTTCGCTTCTAGAAAGTAGAGCGAAATGATTAACCAAAACCGACTCATCGCCAGACCATGACAATCAGCAGACGTTTTTTCATACTCGCGCTCACACTAAGCTTCTCAGTGGCGCATGCAAATCAGCCGCAGATGGAAGCGCCTGATGTCTTGATTAAGCGCATTAGCCAAGAAGTATTGGATTTGGCTAAGACCGATAAAAGAGTGCAGTCTGGCGATCAGGACCGCATCATGGAAGTGGTTCTCACAAAAATTATTCCGCATGTGAATTTCCAGCGCATGACGGCAATGGCAGTAGGGCGTTTTTGGCGTGATGCCTCCCCAGAACAACAAGCTGCCCTGACCAAAGAATTTAGAACCTTGCTGATTTACACCTACTCGGGTGCGATCTCCCAAGTGCGCAATCAAAAACTGGAATTCAAGCCACTGCGCGCAGCCCCAGATGATGATGAAGTCGAAGTCAGAACCATGGTGCTACAAGCACGCGGTGAGCCCATACAGCTGAATTATCGTCTTGAAAAGACTGCTACCGGCTGGAAGATTTTTGATGTGAATATTCTGGGAGCTTGGCTTATCGAAACCTACAAAGGCAGCTTTTCTTCTGAGATAGGTAAGGGTGGTATAGATGGTTTGATCAAAGTGCTAGTAGAACGAAATAAGCGCTTGGCGAACTCCCCAGCTAAGCCTACTAAAACCAAATCGGCTGACTAAGTTTCAAGGCGAATATGGCATTTGCACCGCATTCACTGATGATGTCTGACGCTAACTCGGCACTAGAGCAGGGTTGTGCTGCCATTGCTGCTGGCGAAACTCAAATTGACTTAAGTCAGTTGCTTGGTGCTGACTCCAGTGCAGTCGCTGCCCTACTGGCTTGGCAGCGTACAGCGCGTAATGCAGGTAAAACCGTGGCATTTCTGGGCGCATCGGCTTCCCTGAAAAGTCTGGCTAAGTTGTATGGCGTGGATGACTTACTGTTTGCCTGAGTTCAGATCCCATTTTTCTTGCTTGAGAATACATCCCCCTTCGACTTCCTCTTAGTACCACTGCGGAAACAGCGAAATCACCTATAATCAGAGTCTTTGGCGTGCTGCTAAAACAGCCGCTCATCCTCTCTCATTTCTCATGTCGGCCATACAAATACGCAATGTTAAAAAGCGCTTTGGTTCCTTACAGGCGCTAGGCGATGTGTCGCTTAACATTGAAGAGGGCGAATTCTTTGGTTTACTCGGTCCGAATGGCGCGGGCAAGACTACGCTGATTTCTATAATTGCCGGTTTGTCGCGTGCTGATTCTGGCTCAGTCAGTATCCAAGGACATGATGTGGTCACGGACTATCGTCAGGCGCGCAGATTACTTGGCGTGGTGCCGCAAGAACTCGTCTTCGATCCATTTTTCACCGTACGTGAAACCTTGCGTATGCAGTCAGGTTATTTTGGCTTGCATAACAATGATGCTTGGATCGATGAAGTTATGCACCATCTCGATCTTACGGGTAAAGCAGACAGCAATATGCGTTCACTATCGGGCGGCATGAAGCGCCGTGTCTTAGTCGCGCAAGCACTGGTGCATAAACCACCTGTCATCATGTTGGACGAACCCACTGCTGGTGTGGATGTGGAATTACGTCAGACATTATGGAAGTTTATTGCGCGCTTAAATCGCGAAGGACATACGGTGGTATTGACCACGCATTATCTGGAAGAAGCACAGGCTTTATGTAATCGTATTGCCATGCTCAAGTTAGGAAAAGTGGTGGCATTGGATTCAACGGCTGCATTGATTAAACGTATTTCTGGTTCGCAGTTAGTAGTCAAACTGGCTGAAGGAACTTTGCCACCAAGTTTGCATGCTTTGTTATCGCATCCAGATGAAGCCCAAGCAGAAAATAAATACGCATTAAGAGTTACTGATCCTGCAGAAGTGGAATCTATTCTTGCTCGTCTGCGTGAAGCCAATCTCAAGATAGAAGATATGCAATTACATCAGGCTGATTTGGAAGATGTATTCATTCAAATCATGGATGGCACAAAATGACCGGATTCAATACCCTGTTTTATAAAGAGATCTTGCGCTTCTGGAAGGTGGCTACGCAAACACTCACAGCCCCCATCGTAACGGCCATGTTGTACTTGATGATCTTTGGTCATGTGCTTGAAGAACATGTACAGGTTTTTCCTGGTGTTTCATACACCGGGTTTTTAGTGCCAGGTTTAGTGATGATGAGTGTGTTGCAAAATGCTTTTGCAAATTCATCGTCCTCATTAATTCAATCTAAGATCACAGGTAATTTAGTCTTCATCTTACTCACACCTTTATCGCATTGGGAAATGTTTGGTGCCTATGTGTTGGCTGCAATGGTGCGAGGCTTAGCAGTAGGTGCGGGTGTTTTTCTTATTACTGTTTGGTTTGCTAAACTAACTTTCGTTGCGCCGATTTGGATACTATTGTTTGCCTTATTAGGCGCAGCCATACTTGCTACGATGGGATTGTTAGCTGGGATCTGGGCAGAAAAATTTGATCAATTGGCCGCATTTCAAAATTTTCTTATCGTTCCCGCTACTTTTCTTGCAGGCGTTTTTTATTCAGTGCATACACTGCCACCATTTTGGCAGGCAGTCTCTCATATGAATCCATTTTTTTATATGATAGATGGCTTTCGTTACGGCTTCTTTGGTCATTCTGATGTGCCGCCTTATACAAGCTTTGCCATTGTTAGTTTATTCTTTTTGATCGTGGCAAGCATTGCAGTGAATTTGCTGAAGTCGGGCTATAAATTACGTCATTAATTAAGCTAATAAATTAGTCGCATAACTATAATTTTTTTGATAAAGATTTCATCATGTTTCCAACTCCTGAATTGATACATCAATACATAGCCGACAAACTTGAATGCACCCATCTCGAAGTTGAAGGAGATGGTCAGCATTTCAGCGCATTGATCGTATCGAGTGCATTTGCTGGTAAGCGTTTAATACAGCGTCATCAGTTGGTTTATGCTGCTTTAGGAGATCGTATGCGTGAAGAGATACACGCACTCTCCATGAAAACACTGACACCAGAAGAATATCAAAGCTAATGGATAAGCTGCTCATTAATGGTGGTAAACACCTAACAGGTGAAGTAACAATTGCAGGCGCTAAGAATGCAGCCTTGCCTATTTTGTGTGCAGGATTGTTAACTGCCGACACACTGCATCTTTCGAATGTGCCGCGTTTACAAGATGTGGCAACGATGGAAAAGCTGCTACGTCAAATGGGCTTATCTATAGAAAAAAATGGCGAAGTGCTTGCCTTGTGTGGTCGCGATATTAATAAACTCGAAGCGCCATATGAGATGGTGAAAACCATGCGTGCTTCGATTTTAGTTCTAGGTCCTTTACTAGCACGCTTTGGTGAAGCAAAAGTATCTTTGCCTGGTGGTTGTGCAATTGGTTCACGTCCAGTGGATCAGCACATCAAAGGCCTGCAAGCCATGGGTGCGGAAATCAAAATCGAAGGCGGTTATATTTATGCGCGCGCAAAAAAACTTAAAGGCACACGCATCGTCACCGACATGATTACTGTCACTGGTACAGAAAATCTCTTAATGGCAGCAGTGTTGGCAGAAGGTGATACCGTACTTGAGAATGCAGCACGCGAACCTGAAGTTGGCGATTTAGCGCAATTACTCGTTGCAATGGGTGCACAGATTGAAGGTATAGGAACAGATAGATTATTGATTCATGGTGTGCCAACTTTACATGGCGCATCACATGCAGTGATTGCAGACAGAATAGAAACCGGTACCTTCTTGTGTGCTGTAGCTGCAGTAGGTGGTGATGTTGTGTTGCGCAATGTGCGTCATGACATACTCGATGTCGTCATCGATAAATTACGTGAAGCGGGTGCAGTGGTAACAGTGAATGAAGATAGTATGCGTGTGCAAATGTCGACGCGTGCTAAGCCAGTCAGTTTTCGCACAACCGAATACCCCGGCTTTCCGACTGATATGCAAGCGCAATTCATGGCATTGAACTGTCTGGCTGATGGCAATAGTCATGTAACAGAAACTATTTTTGAAAATCGCTTCATGCATGTACAAGAAATGAATCGACTTGGTGCTGCGATTGAAATTGATGGCCACACGGCGATGATTCAGGGTGTGCCAAGTTTAATTGGTGCGCCAGTGATGGCAACAGATTTACGTGCTTCTGCTTCACTCGTGATTGCAGGCTTGGCTGCGCAAGGCGAAACACTGATTGATCGTATTTATCATCTCGATCGCGGTTACGATCGTATGGAAGTGAAATTGTCTGAGCTCGGTGCTGATATAAAAAGAATTAAGTAATGGATAAAAAACTTACGCTCGCCTTATCGAAAGGCCGCATCTTTGAAGAAACCATGCCCTTGTTGCAAGCGGCAGGTTTGATCGTTGCTGAAGATCCTGAGAAGTCACGCAAATTAATTTTGCCCACCAATGACCCTGATGTGCAGGTCATTATCGTGCGTGCTTCTGATGTGCCGACTTATGTGCAATATGGCGCTGCTGATTTTGGTGTGGCAGGTAAAGATGTATTACTCGAACACGGTGGTGAAGGCTTGTATCAACCTATTGATTTAGATATCGCAAAATGTCGTATGTCAGTTGCTGTGCATGCAGATTTTGATTATGACTACGCTGTCAGACAAGGTGCGCGTTTACGGGTTGCGACTAAATATCTGCAAGTGGCAAGACAACACTTCGCAGCGAAAGGTGTGCATGTGGATTTAATCAAACTCTATGGATCTATGGAGTTGGGTCCATTAGTAGGCTTGTCTGATGCGATTGTGGATTTGGTTAGCACTGGCAGTACATTGCGTGCAAATAATTTAGTTGAAGTCGAACACATCATGGATATTTCTTCGCGCTTGGTAGTCAATCGTGCAGCATTAAAACTCAAGCGTGAAAAACTACAACCTATTTTAGAGGCCTTCAGTAAGGCTTCTAATAAAGTCTCTGCTTAAACAGCGTAAATCAGTCTTCATTACTTATGTCACTACGCATACGCAAACTCGATTCCACTCAGCCTGATTTTCAGCAAGCGCTGATGATAGTGCTCGCCTTTGAAGCTAGTGAAGATGAAGCGATAGATCGTGCTGCTGCAACTATTTTGGCGGATGTAAAACAACGCAAAGATGCTGCGGTACTCGACTACACGAAAAAATTTGATCGTCTTGCAGTCATCAGCATGGCTGATTTAGAAGTGTCGCAAGATGAATTGCAACAAGCATTACATGGATTAAATGCTGAACGTCGTGCAGCATTAGAAGTCGCAGCAGAGCGTGTGCGTGTTTATCACGAACGACAAAAACAAGAATGTGGTTCTGATGGCTTTACTTTTACTGAAGCGGACGGCACGGTATTAGGGCAGAAAGTCACGCCTCTCGATAAAGTGGGCATCTATGTGCCAGGTGGTAAAGCAGCATATCCCTCCTCTGTATTAATGAATGCCATACCTGCAAAAGTTGCAGGCGTAGGGCAGATCATCATGGTGGTGCCTACACCTGATGGTGTAAAAAATTCTTTGGTGTTAGCTGCAGCTGCAATCGCTGGTGTGGATAAAGTGTTTACGATTGGTGGTGCACAAGCAGTTGGTGCACTTGCACATGGTACTGAAAGCATTCCACAGGTTGATAAGATTGTTGGGCCTGGCAATGCCTATGTTGCAGCAGCTAAGCGTAGAGTGTTTGGTACGGTAGGCATCGATATGATTGCTGGCCCCTCTGAAATTTTAGTGATTGCAGATGGCACTACGGATCCTGATTGGTTGGCTATGGATTTATTTTCCCAAGCCGAACATGATGAATTAGCACAATCTATTTTGTTATGTCCTGATGCTGCTTATATAGAACGTGTACTACAAAGTATGAACACGCTGCTAGAAACGATGCCACGCAAAGACGTCATACGTACTTCACTTACCAATCGTGGTGCACTCATAAAAGTGCGTGATATGGATGAGGCTTGTGAGATTGCGAACATCATCGCTGCAGAGCATTTAGAAATTTCTGCGCAAGATCCTGTGCAATGGGCAAACAAGATACGTCATGCAGGTGCGATGTTCTTAGGGCGTTATTCTTCTGAATCATTGGGTGATTATTGCGCGGGCCCAAATCATGTATTGCCGACTTCACGCACTGCACGTTTTTCTTCGCCATTGGGTGTGTATGATTTTCAAAAACGCTCTTCTATTATTCATGTCAGTGAAGCTGGTGCGCATGTCTTAGGTAAGGTGGCAGCTGAACTTGCTTATGGCGAGG
>JAXISQ010000080.1:0-6802 GCA_034680505.1 Noviherbaspirillum sp. | reverse complement strand
CTTGTTGCGCAGGATTCGCAGCCATCATTGCAATACTACAAACAGGACAATTATTCACTGAGATGATGGTAGACGTTCCGCCATCACCTGCTGCGATTTCTTCTATGACTAAAGCAAGTGCAACATACTCTAAACCTGCACCACCTTGTTCTTCTGGTACAGCGACACCAAACGCACCCATTTGCGCTAACTGCTGCAAAGCTTCTTTCGGAAAGTGGCGCTCTTTATCCCAACGCGCAGCATGAGGACGTAACTGCTGCTGTGAAAATTCACGCAGTGCGTCACGTATCATGGTGTGTTGTTCAGAGAGCATCATGGTTTTATTCTTTATGTCGAATCGCAGGCTTAAAAAGTGTGTCGGTAAACCTAATTACCAGACCATGACTTGTCCATCAAAACTATGAAAGCTACCGCTTTCACTTTGCTTTAATCCACTGATGACTTTGCGCATACCTGCCACACTGTCTTGAACAGTTGTCGGTGCACTAGGTCCACCCATCTCAGTTTGTACCCAACCTGGATGTATCACCATCAATTTAGCTTTGGGATAATCCATCGCTGCTGCTTTCACCACCATATTCAATGCGGCTTTTGATGCGCGATACACCCAACCCATGCTTGCCGTGGTCGCACCTATGCTACCCATCACGCTAGTGAGGAAGACAAACGATCCACTCGCCTCTTCCACCATAGGCGCTAATAAAGGAATGGCTTGCATTGCACCTAATACATTGGCATGCATGACGCGATCAAATTCCGCAACAGCAGGTGCTTCGGTTGCACCCGCATAAGAACCAAATACACCAGCTACATACACCACTAAATCTAAACGCTCGCCATCAAGTTGCCATGGCAAGCTAGCTAGTGATTCCGCTACGGTGACATCAATTTTCATTGCATGCGCACCTTCTTGTTTGAGTGCTTGTAGCGTTGCATCATCACGCGCCGTTGCATAGACTTTGCAACCATCGGCGAGCAATTGACGTACGAACTCACGGCCTATGCCACGTGAAGCACCAATAATCAAAGCAGTACGCATGCAAATTCTCCTTACATCATTTCAATTGCCATAGCGGTAGCTTCACCGCCACCGATACACAAAGCTGCTACGCCACGCTTGCCACCAGTTTTTTTCAATGCGCCCAATAAGGTCACGATAATACGTGCGCCTGATGCACCGATAGGATGACCGAGTGCACAAGCACCACCATGGATATTAATTTTGTCGTGAGTGATATTGTGTTCTTTCATTGCGGCCATGGCGACTGCTGCAAAGGCTTCATTGATTTCAAACAGATCGACATCACTAGTTTTCCAACCGGTTTTTGCATACAACTTTTCAATCGCGCCAACTGGTGCAGTGGTAAACCAATTCGGTTCATGTGAGTTACGCATGTGAGCAACGATTTTTGCAATTGGTTTCACACCTAATTTTTTTGCTGTTGATTCACGCATCAGTACTAATGCTGCTGCGCCGTCATTGATGGATGAAGAAGAAGCGGCAGTGATGGTGCCATCTTTTTTAAATGCTGGTTTTAACTGTGGAATTTTTTCTATCTTGGCTTTGAGTGGGCCTTCATCTTTATCGATAACGACATCACCTGCCTTGCCAGAAATCGTAACAGGAGCAATTTCCCATTTAAAAGAACCATCAGCTGTTGCAGCTTGAGCGCGCTTGACGGAATCAATCGCAAAAGCATCTTGTGCTTCACGTGTAAAAGAATATTTTGCAGAACAGTCTTCTGCAAAGGTGCCCATGGAACGACCTTTGTCATAGGCATCTTCTAAACCATCTAACATCATGTGGTCATACATCATGCCGTGACCAATACGATAACCACCACGTGCTTTAGGAATTAAATAAGGCGCATTAGTCATCGACTCCATACCACCTGACACCACCACTTCATTAGTGCCCGACATAATCGAGTCATAACCATAGATGGTGGCTTGCATAGCAGAGCCACACATTTTTGATAATGTCACTGCACCTGCCGAAACAGGAATGCCTGCTTTAATCGATGCTTGACGTGCTGGCGCTTGACCTTGTGCTGCCATTAAGCAGTTACCAAAGATCACATCATTCACCACTTCAGGCTTAATACCTGCACGTTCAACTGCAGCACGAATCGCTACTGCACCAAGATCATGTGCTGAGAGGGATGAAAAATCGCCTTGAAATGCACCCATAGGTGTGCGTGCAGCACCAACAATAACAACTGGATCAAGGATAGGATCTTGCATAGTAATCTCCAAAAAGAGTAAAAAAATTTAGGTGGCGGTCGATGCTGCCGTGGATGTAGTCGGTGTCTGATAACTAAAACGAATTTCCTGCGGATAGGGAAAAACATCTTCCACTTGACCATCAAGGATTCGAGTTTTACGTTGGTGCCAATACTCTGCTGTCAGCAGATCGGCATGATGCTTCATGAAATACTTACGTACCTTAGGATTACCTAATAAAAACACACTGAACTGTTCTGGGAAGACATCATTTTTTGCGACGTGATACCAAGGCTCAGAAGCCATTTCATCTTCTTCATTGCGTGCTGGCGGTATATCGCGGAAATTACAATCGCTGATGTATTCAATTTCATCATAGTCATAGAACACCACTCGTCCTTGTCGCGTGACGCCAAAATTTTTATACAGCATGTCACCTGGGAAGATGTTCGCTACCACTAGATCTTTGATGGCATTGCCATATTCACGCACACCATGTTCTATAGCTGCTTCATCACCTGCTTGTTCTGCTTCTGTGAGCCATATATTTAATGGTGTCATGCGTCGTTCAATATAGAGATGGCGAATAATAATTTGTTCACCATCTTCTTCCACAATAGAAGGCGCTACAGTTTTTAACTCGGCGAGTAGATCTTCTGAAAAACGCGAACGTGGAAAGGCGACATTGGAATATTCCAATGTGTCAGCCATACGACCCACACGGTCGTGATATTTCACCAATAAATATTTTTCTTTTACTTGTTTAGGTGTTGTTTCTTTAGGCGCAGGAAAACTATCTTTAATCGCTTTAAACACGTAAGGGAATGATGGCAAAGCAAATACCACCATCACTAAACCTCGTATACCTGGGGCTATTTCAAAGCGATCAGATGAATGACGTAAATGATGTAAGAAGTCACGATAGAACAAAGCTTTGCCTTGCTTTTGTAAACCTAGAATCGTATAAATTTCATTACGCGGTTTATTCGGCAACATGCTGCGCACAAATTGCACGTAAGCCGATGGCACTTCCATATCAACCATGAAGTAAGCACGTGTAAATGAAAACAACATCGTGATGAGGTTGACGTCGGTCAGCACAGCATCGAGTACTAAATCGCCTTTACGATTATGTAGAATCGGAATCACAAAGGGATACTCACGATTGCCATTGATGATTTTCCCGACTATATAAGCCCCTTTATTGCGAAAGAAAAGACTCGACAAGACTTGTATCTGATAATTCGCTTCCGTAGCACGTGCTATCAATAACGCTTGCAAACGTTCTTCTATAAAAGCAATGTCACGATCTAAGTCGTAAAACTCACATGCTAGTTGATAGTTAGTGACTAAACGTCGCAAGGTTAAGCGCATACCATCTGCTTGCGGATAATAGACGCGATAGACAGGTGTTGCTTCAGCAGGTTCTATATATTCTGTTGATACGGCTGAGCGCACAAAAATAAAGTCATTATGAAAATAAGTGCGATGGAGAATTTTGCAGCACACTGAATTAAAAAAAGTTTCAGCTAATTCAGGCTGCCTATGATCCATTAACAGGCCTATGTAATGCAGTTTAACTTCTCGCCATACGCTATCTGTGAGCTCTTCTTCTTCATATTCATCTTCTAAGCTTTGTACGCATTCACGTACTCTATGCTCATAGAATGCAATTCTGTCGCGCGCTCCAGCTTGCGCTTCTTTCCATGTCATTTGCTCGAAATGTGTTCTCGCTTCTTGGCTAGCAAGTCTAAATAAGCGATAGTGCTTATCAAAGCCATCAAGAATGACACGTGCAATATCAAACGCGATTTGCGATGACAGTAACTTAGGAAAGGCGACTTGTGAATCTGGCATTTTAGGCAGTCTCAGCAAATAATTCACGACCAATCAGCATACGACGTATTTCACTGGTGCCTGCGCCAATTTCATACAACTTTGCATCGCGCCATAAACGTCCTGCAGGATATTCATTGATGTAACCATTGCCACCTAGAGCTTGTATGGTTTCACCTGCCATCCATGTCGCTTTTTCTGCTGAATATAAAATCGCACCCGCTGCATCTTTGCGTAATGCACGCACTGCATCCGGTGTTTTTGCGCGATCACATGCTTGACCCACTGCATAGACATACGCTTTACAAGCCATCATGGTGGAATACATATCCGCCAACTTGCCTTGCATGAGTTGGAATTCACCGATAGGTTGGCCGAATTGTTTACGTTCATGGACATAGGGCACAGTGACATCCATGCAAGCTTGCATAATGCCTAGTGGACCACCAGATAACACTGCACGTTCATAGTCTAGGCCTGACATTAAAACATTCACACCACGACCTAAACCACCCAAAACATTTTCAGCCGGTACTTCACAATCACGAAACACTAACTCACCCGTGTGTGAACCACGCATGCCGAGTTTGTCGAGTTTTTGTGCAACTGAAAATCCGGGATAATTTTTTTCAATTAAAAATGCAGTGATGCCACGTGGTCCTGCTTCAATATCATTTTTTGCATACACCACCATCACATCGGCATCAGGGCCATTGGTGATCCACATTTTTGAACCATTCAATATCCAACGATCGCCTTTGAAGTCAGCACGTAATTTCATGTTCACGACATCGGATCCTGCATTCGGCTCAGACATCGCTAATGCGCCTATGTATTCTCCAGAAATTAATTTTGGAAGATAAGTTTTCTTTTGTTCTTCACTGCCGTTGCGGCGAATTTGATTCACACATAAATTTGAATGCGCACCGTACGACAATCCTACTGATGCAGAAGCACGTGAAATTTCTTCCATAGCGATAATGTGGGCTAAATAACCCATAGCACTACCGCCATATTCTTCATCTGCTGTAATGCCTAAGAGACCTAAGTTGCCCATTTTGCGCCACAAGTCCATAGGGAATTGATCAGTGCGATCAATCTCTGCTGCACGTGGTGCGATTTCACCCGCCGCAAAATGTTGAACTGCCTCGCGCAGTGCAGCGATATCTTCGCCATGATCAAAACTTAGGCCGGGAAGATTGTTCATACTTGTTCCTTGTTCATATTTTTGATGCAATTAAATTCATTAAGCTGCGCTGCGTGCGCTAGAAGTACTAATCAATGCACTTTTCATTGTTTCGTTTTGATTACCCTGCGAGAGCATATTGCGGCATCGATCTTCATGTGCAGCGATTTCAGCCAGAGTTATTTCTATATCTTCACGTTGCTGTTCCAATGATTCGCGATGACGTGACAACACAGTAAGAAAACGATTTAGCTGCGCGCTTGAATCTTGCGGCGATTCATACATATCGACTAAATCTTTAATTTCTGAGAGCGTTAATCCAAGTCGCTTACCACGTAAGGTCAGTTTTAAACGCGTACGATCGCGCGCACCATAAACTCTGGTTCGACCACCCGCACCTTCACGGCTAGGACTGATTAAACCTTGATCTTCATAAAAACGAATGGCGCGTGGCGTGATGTCAAATTCGCGGGCTAGTTCGGTGATGGTGTAAGTCGCCATAGGATCTGCAGGTAGAATGTACGTTTACGTAAACGTCAACTAAAGCGGTATTGTAGGCGGGCGAGATGTAAATGGAAACCCCGCATCGCAGTCATTTTCAGGGGCAAAATTATGGCTTTTTTTAGTCTTTACCGATCAGCTTAAAAACCCTTAATTTCCATTAATTTACATCAATATAACGTTAATTTTATTTAATTACTCATGAATCCTCTAGAATCAGAACTCGACTATGTGCAAGGTGACACCCTGCCTGAAAGTGGTCGCTGTGTGGATGTCGCGCCGGGTGTGCGTTGGCTGCGTATGGGGCTGCCATTTGCACTCAATCACATCAATCTCTGGTTACTAGAAGATAGGCTGCCAAATGCACAAGATGAGTTGGTGCAGGGTTGGACTATCGTCGATTGCGGCATCAGTAATGCTGCTACACGCAACGCCTGGGAACAGTTGTTTGCAGAAGAATTGCGCGGATTGCCTGTTTTGAGAGTGATCGCCACTCACTGCCATCCCGATCATGTGGGTTTATCCAACTGGTTGTGTGAAAAGTGGAACGTACCTTTTTACATGTCAGCCGGTGAATATGCATTTGCACGCATGATGTCAGCTGGCTTACCGGGCGCAGATGGTCCTGCATCACTACCCCATTTTCAGCGCAATGGCTTAACCGATCCTGCCTTGATAGCTGAACTTAGCGCACGCGATTCGTATTACCCCACCCTTGTGCCTGCTGTACCGCATAGTTTTATACGACTGCAAGATGGCAAAACACTATCTATTAATGGACAGAACTGGGATTTAATTTCTGGTTACGGCCATTCGCCCGAACATATTGCACTTTACCGAGCAGAAGATCAGATATTGATCTCGGGTGATATGGTATTACCGCGTATTTCAACCAATGTTTCCGTCTTTGCGATTGAACCTGAGTTTGATGCCGTGGGTGCTTTTTTAGAATCACTGAATAAATTTCTACCCTTACCTGCACATACTTTAGTTTTACCTTCGCATGGCAAACCTTTCCGTGGTATACATACTCGCATACAACAATTACATGGTCAT
>JAXISQ010000079.1:0-6817 GCA_034680505.1 Noviherbaspirillum sp. | reverse complement strand
TTGGGAAGATCATTTTTATCCTGAAATCATCCATCCAGAGACCGGTGAAGTCTTACCTGACGGTGAATTAGGTGAATTGGTTTTCACTTCTCTGACTAAAGAAGCTATGCCCGTGATTCGGTATCGTACGCGTGATTTAACGCGCTTACTGCCACCTACATCACGCTCTATGCGTCGTATGGGGAAAATCACTGGCCGCTCTGATGACATGCTCATCATACGTGGTGTAAATCTCTTTCCTAGCCAAGTAGAAGAAATGTTATTACAGTTTTCTTCATTAGCGCCGCATTATCAATTGTTGCTCAGTCGTGATGGACATCTGGACTCATTAGAAGTATTGGTGGAGGCGCGTGAAGAACATGCTCATGATCCTGCAATACAGCATGGCAAAGCTTTAGAGCAGCAAATTAAATCCTACATCGGTGTGTCATGTAGTGTAACGGTATTGCCAGCCAATAGCGTAGAGCGCACATTAATAGGAAAAGCACGACGAGTGATAGATAAAAGAAACTTAACGTAGAACGTTTTTATTAGAATTTTTTAAACTCATTTTACCCAGCCGGTAAGAATACATTTACTCGTAATGTTTTCGTGCTGTAGAGCTTTTCCTTGCTCTGCTAATCTCCTCAGTAAGTACGCTCATTGAAAGTCGATCACTGCCTTTGGTGTAGGTATATCTCGTGTGCAGTGCAACCTATTCAAGTAAGTCGTGTCGTAAATCATAGCGCTGACGGCCTTTTTTGAGCCTGCTCAATTTTACTTATGCTGACTCAGTCAACAATCAACCCTGATATCAAATTGTGGTTAAAAGCACATATAAGGGTATTGCATGGCGCATTTAACAGGTGGGGCATTTACTAGCTTAAAAGAAGCATTAGCATATGATTGCAATCTTCAAGATATAAAATCAGATGAACAGCTAAATCATATAGAGCGATTTGAATCTGGTATTTCAGCAGAGGTGATTGAGGGGCTAGAAAATTGCTATGGTAGTTTGCATTCCTTGTATCAGTTTTTACAATCACAAGAAAATTCGCATAGCAATCTAGTTTCGTGGCTTTTATATAGAGATAAAAAAATATCTTCTGTATTGCTTTTTCAAATAGAGTCATCGCATCTGCGTGTCATCACAGAAATGATGGCAATTAGCGAGTCTGATTTAAAGCAATTTACGCATGCTGTTTTTGATCGCTATAAAAACATAAAATCCATCACATTTAATGCATCAGAATTACCACATATTCTCCCCGACAGGCCGCATCAAAAATTCATTTGTTCAGAAAATTACATCATAGATTTGCCGCCAAGTAGTGAGCAATTCTTTCTTAGTCTAGGTCGTGCAACTCGAAAAACAATTAAATCCGCTAATAGCAAATTCCGTAGAGATTTTCCTGATTTTTTATTACGAATTTGTGAAGCGAGAGATTTTAGTCCGGCTGCACAATATGCTTTGTATAACAAGCTACAACTGTATAAGCAAGCTAGTATGCGGTCGCGCGATAAAAATATGGTGATAGATGAAATTGAAAATCGACGTTTATTAGCGTTGATCGCTGAACGTGGTGTATTTGTATTAGTCATGATAAACGGTGAAATGCGAGCAGGATCTATTGCTTGCAAGGTAGGACGCAATATGGTGATGCTAATGTCGGCTGCTGATCCTCTATTAACATCCTATCGCTTAGGCTTTTTGGTTTGTTACTGGGCTGTTTGTGATGCGATTGAGCGTGGTCATCAACAATGCCATTTACTTTGGGGACGTTATCACTATAAAACACAGTTTGGTGCGCTACCACATAACTTAACGCGCGCAGTATTTTATCGCTCTTACATTGCGATGATCTCATCTCCACTTCTTGTGTTGTCTATGTTTAAGCGCCAACTTGCTATGCAATGTAGAAATTGGTTTATTTATACATTAGCTCGTAGTTCTAATAAATGGTTGCAATATCTTTCAAGTCTATTGTTTTTTATACGGTCTAGCTGGCGCATGTTAAAGCGATGAAGAGTCAACAAGTTAATCTTGTTTCATGACTTTATACACAAGCAAGAACTTCCCTTCTGGTTTGACGCAGGAAGAAGCACAGTATCGTTTGCGTAAAAGCGGCCCTAATAGTTTGCCGACATCACATCCATCAGGCATGTGGTCCATATTGCGAGATTTAAATCGCGAGCCTATATTTTTATTACTTTTTGCAGCCAGTGCGATTTATTTTTTTCTGGGAGATGCCGGAGACGCATTTTTATTACTTAGTTTTGTATTAGTTGCAATTGGCATTGTACTTTCTAGGCAAAGAAAAACAGAACATGTGTTGGATGCATTGCGTGAATTAGCTAGTCCACGGGCTTTAGTTATGCGAGATGGGAAATTAAAACGCATACCCGGTCAAGAATTGGTAGTGGGCGATGTATTCAGTTTAGAGGAGGGTGACAGAGTAGCTGCGGATGGTAGATTAGTTTATGCACATGCGATTGAGTTAGATGAATCATTGTTGACTGGTGAATCGGTGAGTGTCACCAAAACTATTCATGATTTTGTTTATTCAGGCTCACTCGTTGTACGTGGTGATGCGATGGCAGAAGTGATTGCTATTGGAGCAAATACTGCGGTAGGCAAGATAGGTCACAGCCTCGCAGAAGTCAAATCTCCTGACAGTCCTTTGCAACTTGAAATCATGTTGTTGATACGGCGCTTTGCAGCAGTGGGTTTACTGGTTTCATTATTAGTTTGGGTGTTAATCGGTGTTATTCGGCATGACTGGTTAGGCGGACTATTAGCCGGAATTACGCTAGCGATGTCGATTTTGCCGGAAGAGTTTTCAGTAGTGTTAATGGTGTTTATGACACTAGGTGCATGGCGCATAGCTAAGCATCATGTGTTGACTCGACATACTAGCGTGATTGAGGCATTAGGTGCAGCGACTGTTTTATGCGTTGATAAAACCGGCACCTTAACTCAAAACAGTATGGCAGTGACAGCCATTATTGCAGGCCACACTAGAATTAAATTTGATTCTGGTGTTGTACCGCATTTATCTCCCGCCAAAAGTAAAGTTGTTGAGCTTGCATTGTTAGCGAGTGAAATCAAAGCAATCGATCCTATGGAACAAGCATTTCATCGCTTAGCCCATTGCATCATGCCAGAGTTTGAGCAGCGCTTACATAACTGCACCCTCGTTAAAGAATATGAAATGTCTGCAACCCAGATGGCTGTTATTCATATTTGGCATATGCCAAATCTGCAATATGCAGTAGTTGCAGCAAAGGGTGCACCAGAATCACTTATGCATTTATGCAAAATGCGCCCCGATAGAATTGCTAGAACAATGAAAGAAGTGTCCTATCTTGCTGGACAAGGTTTACGTGTATTAGCAGTCGCAAAAGCACAATGGCGATTAGAAAAAGAGAGTTGGCCAGAAGACATAACGCAATTTGAATTCGAGTGGGGAGGATTACTTGGACTGGCTGATCCATTAAGAGAGGGAGTCGTTGAAGCCATAGCAGAGTGTCATTCAGCGGGTGTGCGAGTCGTCATGATTACAGGAGATTATCCCGAGACAGCGCGTGCTATAGCTAAGCAAGCAGGATTGAGTACAGACCATGTGATGACAGGCAGTGAACTAGATAAAGTGGGCGAGAAAGATTTGCCTGCTATGTTAAAAAACACACAAATTTTTGCGCGCATGATGCCGCATCATAAATTACGTTTAGTGCAGACTTTGCAAGATCAAGGTGAAGTCGTTGCAATGACAGGCGATGGCGTGAATGATGCCCCTGCACTGAAGATGGCTCACATAGGAATAAGTATGGGGCAGCGCGGTAGTGATGTGGCACGTGAAGCTTCTTCTTTGGTTTTGCTTAATGATAATTTTTCATCCATTGTAGAGACCATGCGTACGGGCAGGTTGATTGTCGATAATTTACGTAAAGCCCTGCGCTATATCATTGGTGTGCATCTTCCAATTGCAGGATTGGCATTACTTCCTTTGTTTACTGGTTCAGCATTAATTTTGACGCCATCTCTCGTCATGTTTTTAGAGATGGTTATTAATCCTACCTCTTCACTTGTATTTGAAAATGAGCAGGCTGAAAAAGATTTGATGCTGAGACCTCCTCGTTCTAGTCATGAACCCTTATTTGGTTCAAAAAATATTTTATATGCCTTAATGCAAGGAACTGGCTTATTGCTAGCTTGCATGATGGTATTTTTTATTCTTAACCATGCAGATCATCTCCAATCAGAAGTGCGTGCTACGGTCTTTATTACTATCGTTATGAGTAATTTACTGATGATGATAGTCAGTCGGTCCGATCATGAAGATGTACTTAGATTATTGATTAAGCCGAATGATTTTCAATGGTGGGTAATAAGCCTAACCATGATCGCGCTTATTAGTGTGCTGCAGGTACCTTGGTTAGCTGAGCTATTTAATTTTACATCCCCCTCATGGGCTTCTATTCTGCTTGCCTTGAGCGCTAGTGCCTTTGCCCTACTGTGGTTGGAAATAATAAAAACTATTTTTGTTCGACGCGATTTTCTTAAATCGAAAAATCATCTGATTAAAAATTAATTCTGTTTTTATATTTTTTCAATAATACATATTTTAGGAAAAATCTATGTGGACTGCACTCGATAACTATTGGCGATCGGCTTCGCAGCAATGTGAGCTCCACCTAGCTCGAAATTTTCCCAATACCCCACATGATGATGAAGATAAGCCAACCACTGCAGACCGTTTATTTCATGCAGTGATGGCGCAATTTACAGCAGGCTTATCGCCAGCTAGTTTAGCAATGGCTTATGCGGATTGGATACTGCATTTATCGCAATCGCCAGGTAAGCAAGGAATATTAATTGAAAAAGCTGTACGTAAATCTATACGTATAGGTCTATATGCAACGCGACATCTTACAGAAAACAGACATGAAAATTGTATACAACCCTTAATTCATGATCAGAGATTTCGCGCACCAGAATGGCAGCAATTTCCTTTTTGTTTAATCTATCAAAACTTTTTATTGATACAGCAGTGGTGGCATAACGCAACCACAGGTATTGCTGGAATGTCAGCCCATCATGAGCAAGTGATTTCATTTACTGCGCGTCAGCTACTTGATTTGGTTTCGCCAGTAAATTTTATGCTGACCAATCCAGAAGTATTGAATACGATAGTCCAAGAGCAGGGACGCAATTTAGTTCGTGGAGCGCAATACTGGATAGAGGATGTGGAGCGTACTGTAGGAGGGCATCCACCACTAGGTGTAGAGCATTTTCGACCAGGGATAGAAATAGCCATTACCCCTGGCCGAGTCGTATTTCGCAATCACTTAATTGAATTAATACAGTATGCACCGCAAACGCCAGAAGTCTATGTGCAACCTATATTCATAGTCCCTGCTTGGATCATGAAATATTACATACTCGATTTATCTCCACATAATTCCTTAGTAAAGTATCTAGTTGGACGCGGTCACACTGTGTATATGATTTCATGGCGTAATCCTAGTGCAGAGGACAGAGATCTGGGCATGGATGATTACTTAAATCTAGGAGTATTAACAGCATTAGACGAAATCATAAAACGCGAATCTGCCACTGTTACATTACAGGCAGTTGGCTATTGTTTAGGTGGTACTTTATTAGCTATGGCAGTGGCAAGTCTGGCGCAAAAGCAAAATAAAAATATTTCTTCTTTAACGTTACTCGCTGCACAAACAGACTTTACTGAAGCAGGAGAATTGCGATTATTTATCGATGAAAGCCAGTTGGATTATTTAGACGACATGATGTGGAATCAAGGCTATCTCGACACACGTCAGATGGCGGGCACATTTCAACTGTTGCGCTCAAATGATTTAATCTGGTCGCGTATGGTGAATCTCTACTTATTAGGTAAGCGTGAAGAAATGACAGATTTAATGGCGTGGAATGCAGATGCAACACGTATGCCATTTCGTATGCAAAGCGAATATCTGCGCCAACTTTTTTTAAACAATGATTTATTTCAAGGACGTTTAAAAATCAATCAACAAGTAATAGCACTCAGTGATATTCAATTGCCGACTTTTCTTGTCGCTACTGAGACGGATCATGTCGCACCTTGGCGCTCTGTTTATAAACTTAATATGGCCATGAGTGGTGATATCACCTTTCTCTTAACTTCTGGTGGACATAACGCTGGTATCACCAGTGAGCCCGGCCATCCTCGGCGTCATTACAAAATAGGTCTGTGTAAACATGAGGATAACTATAGTGATGCCGACGCATGGCTCAAACTTGCTCAGTATGTTGAAGGTTCATGGTGGCCAGCATGGGCTGCATGGCTAGAGCAAGACCAGAGTAAGCAGGACGCAATGCAGATCGCCGAGCCTTTTATGCAAGGATTGCCAGCAGCACCAGGCGATTATGTTTTACAAAAATAATAACTAAATTTGAATAAAATAAGGAATATGCGACTTTATGCAAAATATTGCTTGAATATTCGATAAATAAATTTTCCTTCGATACTTAAGTCGGTTTAAAGAATGTATGCTGAAAGAATACTTTTAGTTTCTTTAAGGTGACCATTTTGCAGGCGTTCCTAGCTAGCTTTTTAAGAAATATAAGCAAGGTGTATTGCTTTCTTACATATTATCGTTTTAACAGCATATTGCAGCCGCAATGAGAAAAATTCTACAAGGCTGGTACGCAGAACTAATTAGACCTAGTCTAACCCAGCGTTTTGCTATAACTACTGCAATGCTGGCACTCGTAGTTTTACTTGTCACTGGCTTGACTTCAAGGTGGTTATTGAGTGTGCAATCCGAAGTAGCAAGC
>JAXISQ010000078.1:0-6838 GCA_034680505.1 Noviherbaspirillum sp. | reverse complement strand
ATACGTTTGCTGTTATCCATATTTCCTCCGCTCAAGACAGATACGTCTAGTGAAGGTGTAAATTACAGTTGGCAAACTAACGTGTCAAGTAATTTAGACACTTTTAGTGTAATCGCGAGCTGTTATAGATTTCAGCTGAAAGAAGTGATTAACCCTGCCATTTCATGAATGATTGGCTCAGGCAGATCATTGGCACTTATTTCCCTGCAATATGAATAAGAATCGGTGATTTCTGTAGGCAATAATCCCAGCAAGGCAATAGACAAGTAAAATTGACGCCTTCATCGCCAACCTTGCAATTTCACCCCTGTTAGACATCATGCTTGAAATAGATAAGTTGGCCTGTGTGCGTGGATCTCGTCTGCTATTTCGCCACATTCAATCCCAAGTTCAACCGGGTGACTTGCTGCGTGTGACCGGCTCAAATGGTGCGGGTAAAACCAGTTTGTTGCGTATGCTGTGCGGATTATTAGAGCCAACTGCGGGCGAAGTACGCTGGCAACATGAAAAAATTAGCACGGTGCGCGAACAGTATGCACGCTCACTTTTATACATAGGCCATGCTGCTGGCTTAAAAGATGACCTGACTGCTATTGAAAATCTACAAGTTGCGGAGACCTTAGCGGGCCGCAGCATGACTGCAACCGATGCACGTGCAGCGCTAACTCTCGCTGGTTTAGAGGGGCGTGAGTTAATGCCAGCGCGCCAACTTTCTCAGGGACAAAAAAAACGTGTGCATCTGGCACGCACCGCCCTGCCTTCCGCCCCTGCACTGTGGATACTCGATGAACCTTTCAATGCACTTGATGTCATGGGTTGTGCATGGTTGTCGACTCAAATCAGCGCGCATTTAAAAAAAGGCGGCAGCGTCATTTTGACTAGCCATCAACCAGTCGCGTTGGAATCTGGCATTCATGAAAAGACCTTAGCTTTATGACGCCATTATCCAGCAAGGCATTCATACCAACAACCAACTCGACCTCAGGTATTTGGGCGGGCATGCTCGCTTTATTTCAACGCGATATCAAGCTCGTGTTGAGACAGCGTAGTGACACCTTCGCAGCGCTCGCTTTTTTTATTATCGTTGCCAGCATGTTCCCCTTAGGCATAGGACCACAAGCAACACTACTCAAACAAATTGCCAGTGGTGTTTTATGGGTGGCTGCATTACTTTCCGCCATGCTAGGTATGGCGCGTATGTTTAGTGAAGATTATGCCGATGGCACCTTAGAACAAATGCTGCTCTCAGCCACACCCCTGCCCTTGCTAGTACTGGCTAAGGTCTGCGCACATTGGTTATGCAGTGGGTTTTTACTGTCCTTGCTTTCACCACTCTTAGCGATGCAATTTGGTATGACGCCTGAAAGCACATGGATACTCGCCCTCTCACTTTTTTTAGGCACACCCATACTCACTCTACTTGGCACTATCGGCGCTGCATTAACTTTGGGCGTGCGTTCACAAGGAACCTTGTTATCTCTATTGGTTTTACCTCTAGTGATACCAGTTTTAATTTTTGGCGCAGGTGCTGTAGATGCTGCCAATGCGGGACTCGGTGTGGCAGCCCACTTCTCTTTATTAGGTGCGCTATTGTTATTCGCTTTGCCTCTGGCACCACTCGCCACTGCAGCAGCATGTCGTATTGCCCTAGAATAAGAGCAATACAAAAGAAAGGAATTTCTCCGCATGAATTGGTTTAAATATGCCGCTCCTCAGCGTTTTTATCCGCTAGCTGGCATTCTTGTTACTTGGTGCAGTGTGCTTGCGACTTTGTTAGCGATCGTCGGTCTGACTATAGGCTTATTGATTGCGCCCACTGATTTTCAGCAAGGCGAGTCTTACCGCATTATTTTCATCCATGTGCCTGCCTCATGGATGTCCATGGTGATTTTTGTGGCCATGGCTTTTTGGTCAGCGATAGGTCTCGCTTTTAATGCACGACTTGCCTTCATGCTTGCGCGTGCACTTGCTCCAACAGGAGCTCTCATGTGTTTTCTTGCGTTGTGGACGGGTGCTCTGTGGGGCAAGCCAACATGGGGAACATGGTGGGTGTGGGATGCACGATTAACCTCTGAATTAATTCTGTTGTTTTTGTATATAGGCTATTTAGCACTACACAGCACCATACAAGACACACGCCGCGCTGATCGTGCTGCCAGTTTATTGGCGTTAGTTGGCGTAGTGAATGTACCGATTATTTATTTTTCCGTTAAGTGGTGGAACACCTTGCATCAAGGTGCTTCGGTGAGTGTGTCTGCTGCACCGCGTATGGCAAGCATTATGTTGATCGGCATGCTGATCATGGCTATAGCGTTTTGGCTGTATGCGATTGCGACGGCATTAGCACGCACCCGCATTCTGATTCGTGAACGCGAAGCACAATCAGCATGGATAGAGTCTTTGGAGGAGCAAAAGTGAACTGGAATAGCGTCGGTGAATTTATCCATATGGGCGGCTATGGCTTTTATGTCTGGGGCTCTTATTTCATGGTTGCGGCCGTCTTGGCATTGGAAGTACTCCAACTGCGTTCGCGCGCGCGCGCGCAAGATGTGTCTGCGCTTCTGACACAAGATGGAGAGTCGTCATGAAACCCCGCCACCGTAAACTTTTAATTATTATGCTAGCCCTAGCTGCATTGGGTGGCGCAGCCATGTTGGTATTGAATGCTTTTCAAAGCAATATGGTGTTCTTCTTTAGTCCTACGCAGGTTGCTGAAAAATCCGCACCGCAAGGACGTGAATTCCGTATAGGCGGTATGGTTCAAGAAGGAAGTTTGGTTAAGAGTGGTAGCGATTTGAATGTGCGTTTTGTGGTGACGGATTTTGCGCACAACGTGCCAGTCACTTACACCGGACTATTGCCGGATTTATTTAAAGAAGGGAAAGGCGTGGTCGCACAAGGCAAGCTCGGGGAAGATGGTGTTTTTCATGCCGATCAAGTGTTGGCCAAGCATGATGAAAACTACATGCCACCCGAAGCCGCTAAAGCCATGCAGGATGCCGCCAAGAACAAAAAGCAATAACGTCTTTTAAAGCATCTTCTCTTGTTATTAACTTCTTCTTTAATGCGCTAAACGACAGCTGACTGTTGGAATTCTGAATCTGCCCTATCGATTAGGCGCATGACGTCAACTATCAGCTGAGCACACTGCGCAGGATTTTCTTCATGCGCTAAATGGCCCAGCTTTGGCCACATTACTAGCTCGGGAAATTGCAATTCTTTGGCAACTTGAGCTGCTTGCTCTGCTGGTACAGTTAAATCATTTTCTGCCGCCACCATCCATACCGGTATGTTTATTTTATGCAGTTCGCTTTCTAATCGCTGCAAATCCCAATGCGCCATCATGGCAAGTGCGGCATCAACATGCGCTTCATGACGCACTAATTCTCCATACAGTTGCATGCCTCGCGCATCGAGTTTGGAGCCCGTACTCGCTATCAGTCTTTCTACCGTGGCGGCATCGGTTGACTGCCATGCGAAAAATCTTGCGACCAAAGGCAAAGATGCCAATACGCGCGCAATTGGAGAAAAGAACTGGCCTGCCAATCCACTAAATCCAAGTAGGGCACCATTCAAACTCACAAGCGCTTTAGGTGTGATGGCATGATCCAACACCATACGCGCAGCCACTGCAGCTCCTGCTGAATGACCAACTACGATAGTCGGCGTAATTGATAAGCTAGACAACAGATTAGCTACATGACGCGCCATACCAGGCAATGATTGCTCGGTCGCGTGCGGCATAGCAGTAAAAGCATGGCCTGGTAAATCGAGTGCCACCACTCTTGCATGTTGCGCTAATAATGGAGCAACCTCACGCCATGAATGGGTCGATGAACCTGTTCCATGTAATAACAAAATCACAGGCGCAACATATTTTTCCGCCGACTCTGGTGGAGTAAATTCCTGCACATGCCAACGCAATCCACTCGCATGTACAAACCGACTGAACTTCCGATTTGGCCAGTTCAGTCCATCTATTTCCCATTGCATCATGCGCGCCAAGATTTACCTTCCTTCTTGTAATGCACTGCGCACTGCTTGTGACATCGCATTCGCACCGGCATGTGGCAATGGTAAATAACGTGCAGTCATCGCATGGGCTAATTGCAATGCATTTGCTTGTGGCTGCGGTGAAGTATCAATTAGTAAAACAGCGGCTTGGCACTGACGCAAACGTGTTGCGGAAGACAATGCATCTGCCATCGCTTTTTCGCGACCACCGCTGCCATCGCGCGCTACATTCGCGCGACCATCAGTCAGCATCACTATCACTGGCGATTGTCCTTTACGCCGTATGTCATCGGCTAAAGATGCAGCAGCATCAATAGCAGTAGCAAGTGGTGTTCCTCCACCACCTGGCAATCCCGACAAACTGCGCTTAGCACGTACTAATGATCGTGTAGGTGGTAATAAAATTTCTGCAGTTTTACCTCTGAATGCAATCACAGCGACTTGATCACGGCGCACATAACAATCTGCCAGTAATAATTCCACCGCACCTTTTGCTTCAGCTAAGCGATGTAATGCAGAAGAGCCTGATGCATCAACTACAAATAAAGTAGTGGTGCCTGTTTTTTGTTTAATGCGTGTAATGTGAAAATCTTCTGCTCGCACTTGTACGCGCTTTGCTGCAGATGTATCAGTTAATTGCATGCGCCGTAATTTCTGCCACGGTGCAGCAGCACGCAAGGTATCAATCAAATGTAAACGCTGTCCATGTGCAGGCATAGCACGACGTGAACCAGCTGGACGTCCACGTTGTCCATTTTTTACAGGCGCACCCGATTTACCACTCGCAGCACGCTGCTGTAAAAAATTGCCTTGCATGAGTTGCGATAACAAACCTGCAGGTATCGCTGCTTGTGTTGCATCCAATACTTTATCTTCTAGTTTTTGTATTGCATCTTGCGCTGCAGATTGTTCATTTTGATTCTCAGGTGGCGGCTCTGATTCAGCAGTTTGTTGTTCAGCTGGTTGCTGTTCTGGTTCTGCTTGCTGTTCTGGTTGCTGCTCTTCTGGAGTTTGCTCTTGTTCAGGCATGGAAGGCAGTCTTGTTGCACGTGGACCTAAGACTAATTGCGCAGCAATGGAGACATCTTCTTCTGTTACTGCATTATGCTCATCGAGTGCAGCTTGAGCTCTTGCGACTCGCATTGCATGCAATGCAGCACGTGATGAATCTACGCCCAATGCTAATGCTGTGCCACAAATCGCCGCTATCATTTCATCACTTGCATGTATGGATGCGAGACGCTTACGAGTAGCAATGATATCTAATGTGTTTGCTATCCATTGCGCAGAGAAATCTTCTGCTGATGCAGTACGTGGCGAAACCATTGATAAGTCAAGATCGAATGCCAATCTATCGCGCAAAGCGATGACTATAGTTTCATCATCTGTACATCCTTCATCTAATGCAACCACACCAAAGCGCGTTGGTGATTGCACAGTTAATCCATCACGCTCTAATCGTACTTCGCCTGCATCCATCACAGCACAGAGTCTTGCAGCAGTTGCAGTTGGAAGTCGTTCAGCCATTGCCAACAACAACACGCTACCATCGCATTCAGCTAACAACCCTTTTTGTAAAACAGGACGGCCGCTTGCAAGCGTAGCGGGCAAATCTAATCCGCCTAGTAGACGTTCATCTGTAATTGATAAAGGCATGCGGCGCAGTGATGCCACGCCCAATAAATTGCGAAGCAAGGTCAACCAGATATCTCGAACTGGACCGGCACCAGCACGCAAACGCACACCTCCTGTGCCAACAGGATCGAGTGCAAACAGTACGGCAACTTGTACTGCACGTTGCCAGATTATCTGTTCTTGTTCAGATTTTTCTTGAATGTCGCAGGAGGAAGAAGTTGAAGTCATTGCTGCAGTAATTATCTTAAGCAGCGAAAATTTCTTCCACAGCGCGTGCCACACGTGTGCCGGAACCAGCATCATCGAGTGGATTACGACGCAAGCGATGTCGTAACGCTGGCGAAGCAATTTGTTTTAAGTGATGGTCGGTCACAACTGCATCACCCTCTAATGCAGCCACCGCACGTGCAGCACGCATTAATGCTAACTCACCACGTAAACCGTCAGTACCAAGTGCCATACAGAGTTGGGCTGCGCGCTCTAATACTTTATCGGGGACTTTTACAGTAGGTAGTTTCTTTTTTGCTGCAACAATACGGCGTCGAATTTTGTCATCTTCCTTTTGCCATTTTTCTATAAACGCATCAGGATTATTTTCATAGGCATCACGGCGCTTGACGACTTCTATCCGTAATGCGAGTTCAGTCGGTGTTTGTACATCCACCGCCAAACCAAAGCGATCCAGTAATTGTGGGCGTAATTCACCTTCTTCAGGATTACCACTACCCACCAACACAAATCGCGCTGGATGTCGCACTGATAAGCCTTCACGTTCCACCATGTTTTCACCGGAAGCTGCGACATCGATTAATAAATCAACCAAATGATCTTCTAATAAATTCACTTCATCGATATATAAAAATCCGCGATTAGCACGCGCTAATAATCCAGGCTCAAATGCTTTTATGCCTTGTGATAAAGCACGCTCTAAATCCAGTGCGCCGACTACGCGATCTTCAGTCGCACCTAATGGTAAGTCCACTACAGGCACAGGCTTTAGTACGCTTTTAGGTTCACCCTTGGCTTTTAATTTTGCACACTCTTCACATGATGGTGTGCCTACTTGTGGATCACAACCATATACACATCCCGCAACTGCACGCATTTTTGGTAGCAATGCAGCTAATGCTCTGACTGCAGTTGATTTGCCCGTGCCGCGATCACCAAATACCAATACGCCGCCCACACT
>JAXISQ010000077.1:0-6840 GCA_034680505.1 Noviherbaspirillum sp. | reverse complement strand
TGGTTCTTTTTTACCTTCAACGGTAATTTGACCAAAACCCTGACGACCACCTAGATCATGAAATCCATCCATGTTTAGACTCCTGACTTAAGGTTATGGGAATCATGCGTTGCGTATGGCTCCTCTAGTCTTGCAACACCAATTAAAGATTCTTTGGTAATTAATTTTATTAACTCTTGTTCAGTCCACCCTTCTGTATAAGAAGGTCTTAGCGGCATAATCATATAGCGCGTGTCTGCAGTAGTATCCCAGACACGTATCTTTAACTGATCACTAAGCTTAAGACCCATCTCACCTAACACTGAGCGTGCCTCTCTAACTAAGCGTGATCGATAATCTAAATCTTTATACCAACCAGGTGCCATCCCAATAATAGTGAAAGCCGTACACGAGCACAAAGTGCAACAAATAACATTGTGAATTTGATCGGTGTTCTCTTTAACAACCAAACTGCCGTGATGTTCTGGCATACCAAATCCAAATGAGCTTGCTGCAGCTTTACCGTCGGCTAATAAGAATTCTTTGAACTTTGGATCCAACCAAGCCCTAGCAACTAATCGCGCTCCATTATTAGGAACCCAATCTTCAGTGACTACTTTCTCGTAATCAGAAAAAGTCTTATCGTCTATAAGATTTTTCTTTATTAGCAGTTCTTCTAAAGCAGAGACGCGTTTATTTAGGTCTTGCATTGCTCATCCTATTTGAATTGAGTGCGGTTGGCATAAACTGCGTGAAGATTTAATTAAAGCGGATAATCCAGATGACCAGTTTTTACATAAATAAGTGCGCCTTCCGATTTTGTAAATGGCGCATGCTTACTATATCGAGGGCTACGTATCCATGTGCCGGTTGGATAGGATCCATGCTCATCATGAAACACGCCTTGCAATACAAAAATCTCTTCGCCACCTGGATGAACATGGGGATTGAAGATGGTATCTGGCGCCCACTTAACTAACGCTGTGCCCACCCCATCAAACTCATGCAGCGGCATGACCGATAAGCCAGGCACTAACCCTTGATACCAAGTTGCAGCATTGGTATCAATTCTAATGGTTGACATATCTTCTGAATGGAATTGCCTTAGCTTTACAAATAATACACAGCCCTCTTTTGAGTGAGGGGTATGTTTACTATTAGGCGGATTGCGAATGTAAGTTCCAGCAGGATGATCGCCACCTTCGTCTGAAAAGACACCATCTAATACAAATATCTCTTCGCCACCATCATGAGTATGCGCATCAAAAAATGCATTGGGTTCATAACGCACAATGGAAGTTGCACGGGCGACTTCATCACCAATTCTATCTAAAAATATTCTTGAAACTCCCGCCGCAGGTGAAGGCACCCAGTCCAAATCATTGGTCTGTATTACTGCTTTTTTTGTGAAGTCGGAATTAAAATTCATTTAATGAATACCTATGCCCTTAAAAAACTGCGCACCTAGAGGCGAAATAGGATCATGTACATCACCAATCAACCCAGTTATTTTTTTTACTTCTTCGATAAGCATAGATCCATAACCTTGCCTACGATAACTAGCGTTCACAAAAATATATTCGATATCACCTAATTGTGTGAATCGACAATATCCTATCGTTGTGTTCTGATTTTTAATTAATACAACACCATCAGAAATATCAATAACATTGTCGTCTTGATTAATACTCATAGTTTTAAAGGAAGGTCACTCGCTTAGTCAAATCTGCAAGATTAATTTTTGGCGAATCAAATGTTTTGGAATCAGCAGAGTTCACAATAACTCCCATACCAACCACTGGTGCCAAATTATCAACCTTAAAGCGACCTTTTTGATCTTGTTCGCGAATAAAACATTCTTCGTCAAAAAATAACTGATCAAAGTTGGTATCAATTTCGTCTGCGTCGATCGTTTTAAAACCGATTAGCTCTTGGATAGCTTCTCGTGTTGGTTCAATCTCTACTTCGGTTACTGTTTTAAGATTGGCGTTAATAAGTAATGCTTTCATTTAGAACCCTTTACATGTTTGATTGCAGTAAGAAGTGATTTTACATTTTCTTTAAATAATGTGTTTGAATTTGACATTACCACCTAAGAACCCCATTTAGTGCTAGCTTGTTATTCAGTAATGGTTTGAATAGCCATCGCCGATGAATAATCGTATTTTTATTGAGAGTGATAGACTATTCAAAATTCAAGAAATATAAAACTTTAATAAAATTAACTTCCTGAATTAACACTTTTTTTAAACTATAAGTATGCTATGACCCTCACCACAAAAGAAATCGTTGAAAAATGTGCACTTGATTCTTATGCAGGATTACTCACTTTCCCAGAAGTGCTAAGTAAATTAGTAAGTGTTGGCGTTGAATCTTATTTTGCTGACTACCGAGATCATTCAACGCATTATTATTTATCTACCAATGAAGCCATTCGTATTTCTATGCAGATGCCCGCAATAGATATACCCAACACATTTAACAAAGAAGATGTTAAGGCAGCGAGTCGCGGCGCTCAAAGTTATCAAGTGAGATATCCTGAATTCCTAAAACTTACTATGGCTGCTGGCTGTATAGGCTATATGGTTTGGATCACAGGGAGGCATGTCAGCTATTTCGGCAGACAAGGTGAAGTCCACGTCGAATATTTTCCAGATTAATTTTTTAATCATAGTAAATTTTATCTACAAAACAAAAAACTACCGACAGGTAGTTTTTTTGTTGACTCTACTTCATCCAAATATCCTTACTCTTCCAACAAGCTTCTCAGCATCCACGCCGTTTTCTCATGCACATCTTGTCGCTGCGTTAAAAGATCGGCTGTTGGTTGATCACTCGCCTTCTCCACAAGTGGAAATAATTTTCTAGCCGTTTTTGCTGTTGCTTCTTGTGCCTTTACGAGCAATCTCACCATTTCCATGGCTTTAGGTGTACCAGACACTTCCTCGATTGAAGTTAGCTTTGCAAACTCTTTATAAGTACCTGGAGCAGGCTCACCGAGTGCTCTAATCCGCTCAGCAATCAAATCAAGTGCTGCCCATTGCTCTGAGTATTGCGTCATAAACATGGTGTGAAGTGTATTAAACATTGGACCCTTCACATTCCAATGAAAATTATGCGTCATCAAATATAAAGAATAGCTATCTGCTAAAAGTGCGGAAAGACCTTTGGCAATAGCTTTACGATCTTTTTCACTAATGCCTATGTCTATCTTAGGGTGACCTGATTTAGCACTCATAATTTTTCCTTCGCTTGAAATGATGAATTAAACAACATGAATGTCAACTTCAATATTGCCACGGGTAGCACTACAGCCAGAAGGATCTTGATAAGTCAAATCAACATTTTTTTGCGTAATCTCATATTGCAAGCCAAGCATCAATCTGACAAATACATCAATATCAACCCGTTTCAGGAAAATCGGCTAAGTGCTAATTAAACATTCGATTATTCAATGGAGGGCGTACAGTGGGAATAATCCCTAAGGAGGTATGCATGACAACGATTACACCCACCCAACAAGAATTACTAACCCTAGAAGCGCTGCGCGCTCATAGACGCGCCCACCGCGAAGTTCTCACTACTCAGATTTCACCCCCAATTGAATCAATAAAATCTGTATTAACCATCGGCCAAATAACCTCTGATGCAATTGCCAAAACCGTGGGCTCATGGAAATTCATCATTATTCAAAGTATTTGCATCATAGGCTGGATTACTTATAACTCTATTATCAATGGAAGTACATGGGATCCTTATCCTTTTATTCTTCTCAATCTTATGCTCTCATTTCAAGCGGCGTATACAGCGCCAGCTATTATGATGAGTCAAAACCGTCTCTCTGAAATTGACAGACAACAGGCAAATAATGATTTTGAAGTGAATGTTAAAGCTGAATTAGAAATCGAATTGCTACATCAAAAAATCGATATGATGAAAGAAAAAGAACTCTATGCTCTAATTAAGGCCGTTGAAGCATTAAGTCAGAAATTAGATAGTCATCATAAGTAAAAATAAGCTAATCAAGCTTATATGATTTTTCTTTCATTTGATTAAACCAATATTCATTAGGAGGCATGCATGGCATGGCTTTATCTTGCTTTTGGCATATTTGCAGAAGTTGTGGGAACGCTAGCATTAAAATTTAGTGATGGCTTCACAAAAGCCATACCTTCTACTTTTGTCGTCATAGGCTATGGCGCAGCATTTTATTTTCTATCTAAGGTCATTAACACCATACCTATATCTATTGCCTATGCGATTTGGTCAGGGGCTGGCGTTGCACTAGTCGGTATTGTTGCTTGGATTTGGCTGGGTCAAAAATTAGATCTAGGCGCTATCATTGGTATTAGTTTGATTATTTCTGGTGTGATCGTGATCAATTTATTTTCTGATTCTGTCTTACATTAAATTCAAGAGGTCACTGACACTGCTGCTTAATCTCATTCATTTATTAAAACATTACTGCATCAAACTGACTTAGAATGGCTTTATGAGAAAAATTTGTCTAATTCTTTGTCTCAGCCTTTTTACCAGTCTAATTCACGCTGCCGCGATGACGACTGCGTTACCTAGCCATTCCTTGAACGATCACGTCATTGCTACTGATAGTTCGACACATCATTGTGATGAAGAAGCCAATAAACCATCAGAAACAACTCCCAAACATCCCTGTGACGCTAGCAGCTACCAATGCTGTTTAGGTTTAACTTTGGCTCCATCATTGGAACTTCAATTAAGTACAAATCTTTCTGAAGCTCTCACTTCGACACACTCGCCATTAGTCCCTCAGACTATGGTTAATCTGATTTATCGCCCTCCAAAAGCCTAAGCTTATTTTTCTGTATGCATTCGATGTGTGAATTAACTTCACCATTCTTCGTCACGCCACTACTTTTGGAGCATCATCATGAATATGACTCATTACATGGAGTTATTGGCTGTTAATCAGCCTTGGAATTTAATACTTTTTATGGCCATACCAGTCATCTTGGCTGAGACCTTAGCCATTACAGAACTCTATCTTCTTTTTACCCGACACTTTGACGGCAAGGTTCATCTTATCAATCGCTTTTCTGGCATTGCAGTCGGCATCTACTTTGTTGGCATCATTTTTTACATGATTACGCATGCAGTCATCCCAATTACTCAAGCAGGCGAATGGAGAACTGTAATTGATATTATTGCAGTCGGCACTTATCTCATTGCAGGCTTGCCATTAATTTGGATCGCCTTACAAGAATGTAGACTTGTAAATAAAACCTTAGACCAAATGGCAAAATTGAAAGTTCATGCTATTTGCGTTGCTTTATTTTTAGTGTTTGGTCACATCGCCATGATTAGTGGCATGCTAGATCCATCTATCTTGGGTTATCAAGCGCCACACTCCATGGAAAATCCCCATGAAATGCCTTCTACGCATACCAACCATGACAATTAGTAAAAATTAGGACACATGTAGATGCTAACTAAGCTTTTGACGATAGCATCTAATCAATCATCCCTCTCTGTCATACGATAGAGGGGGATTTTTTTGACTACTACCCATCATCAATTAATGATGCGTCTTCCTCTATAATAGGCAGCATCTTATCTATTGAGGTTTCTATGTCATTGACTCGTCGCTCATTCATTAAATCAACCGCTAGCGCTTTAGTTCTACCTAGCTTGTATCCTTACAGTTCTAGCTATGCGCAATCAAGCGAGTGGAAGACTTATGAAATCACAACTGAAATCACGATAGATGCACCAAATCAAAAAATTCAAGCTTGGCTGCCACTACCACTGATTACCAATACTGATTACTTCAAAACGCAATCGATCAATACAGATGGCAATGCAAGCCGAAATTCGATTGTAAAAACCCCCGCTGGGGATACTCAAATGCTATGGGCACAGTGGGATGGATCCGATAGCACTTGTAATTTATCCACCACTTTCGTCGTGAATACACGTGAGCGCAACAATCTATTGAATGCAGCAGATAAAACATTTTTGCTGAGTAAAGAGGAAAGAAAGTTTTGGCTGCGCAGCACAGAGTTTCTACCTACTGATGGCATCGTACTAGCAACAGCAAAAAAAATTATGCAAGCCTTGCCTGCTTCAGCAAGTGATATCGAAAAAGCTAAAGCTATTTATGACTGGGTGGTTGAAAATACCTTCCGCTCACCAACCACCAAGGGCTGTGGTGTGGGTGATGTGAAATTTATGTTGGAAACAAATAATTTGGGCGGTAAATGCGCTGACATTAACGCTGTTTTTGTTGCACTAGCAAGATCAGCCGGCATTCCTTCTCGTGATGTCTATGGCATTCGCGTCAACGATTCAGCACGTGGCTATAAAAGCCTAGGTAGGTCGGGTGATATTAGTAAAGCACAGCACTGCAGGGCAGAATTTTTTGCAAATGGCTATGGTTGGATAGCAGTAGATCCAGCAGATGTACGTAAAGTGATTTTAGAAGAGCCAACTAACTTAACGATTAATGATCCAAAAGTGATTGCTATTCGTGATTACTTATTTGGGAATTGGGAAATGAATTGGATGGCTTACAACTACGGTCATGACATAGTCTTACCAAAATCTGCACTGGGCAATAAAGGGAAAGTGAATTTCTTAATGTATCCACAAGGCGAAACAAAAGATGGCCGTTTGGATTCATTAGATCCAACAAATTTTAAATATAAAATTTCTAGCAAGCTCATCGCTTAAATTATGTTTACGAGAAAGCTTTTATGCTTAGTTATCTTGCTATTCAACTGCAATGTAGTTTTTGCTGAATGGGCTCCAGCTAGCAAGCTAGGATTTTCTAGGCCGCCTAACATTGAACTTAAAGACTTACATGGCAAAACCATTCATTTACAT
>JAXISQ010000076.1:0-6873 GCA_034680505.1 Noviherbaspirillum sp. | reverse complement strand
TGCTTAACATTTCAGCCAGCTCACTGTCAGATATGAGTGTAGTAAAAGACATTAGCTTCTCCTGTTTGCGTTATAAAAAGTTGCGGTCATGCCGCTGACTAAAATAATGATCATACCTAACCAACTAGTCCAACTTAAATGATCACCCCAGATAAGTATGCCCCAGATGCTAGAAAAAACAATGCCCGTATATTGTAAATTCGCCGTCACTAGCATAGCGCCTAATCGATAAGCACGCGTCATGGCTATTTGCGCAATCGTTGCACACAAACCTATAGCAAAAAGTAAAGCTGCATCAGTCAACGTGAGTTTGTGGAGTAAGAGTATTTGTCCTGTGTGATAAATGCTATCCACTGCGCCACTTAAGAACCCCGCAATCACACCACTAATTGAAAAATAAAAAACCACGCGATATTCTGGCTCGCCTAACTGACCTAATTTTTTTACTTGTATATAAGCCAGTGCAGAAAGAAATCCTGAAATTAAAGCTAACAAACCACCTAACCATTGGTCAGCATGTAAGGTAGGTTGCAATAACAGAGCGACACCAATAAAACTAGTGCAAATAGCAGCAGCGAGACCCCACGCAAATCCTTGTTGACCATGCCACCAACTGAGAGTGAACACGATGGCAGCGATCCAGATGGGCGCCATGTAGTTGAGTGTCATTGCGGTGGCAAGCGGTAATTTGCCAATTGAAAAAAACCATAGCCATAAAGCTGTGACGCCGACAAAGCCACGCCAAGCATGTTGCCAAGGTAGTGTGGTGCGCAGTGTGCCGTTTTGAAAGCGCAGCATGATGGCAATCAAAACCATACCGACCAAGCCGCGACTCATTACAATTTCAGAAGTAGAACAAGTGGCAGATGCTAACTTAACGCATACGCCCATGATGGCAAAAACAAATGTGGCAAATAACATCCACAATGACTGCATGCGCAGTCGTATGGTCTCTAACAAGTTTAGCCTTACTTTGTGATGATTTGATCTTGTAATGCCAGATCAGTTAGTAAGCAGTGGAGTGCAACAAAAAAAGCAATATGAAGCGCAAACTACACTGCTTGCATAAGAAAATTATAGATCTAAGCTTTTGCGATACCACTCATGGAAATGCTGCATACCATCTTCCATAGGGGATTGATAAGGTCCCACTTCGTTGACGCCTCTATCTAATAATATTTTGCGTCCTGCATCCATACGTAATGCGATTTCATCGTCTTCTACGCAGGTTTCCATATAAGCAGCACGTTCAGCTGCAATGAAATCACGCTCGAATAAAACAATCTCTTCGGGATAATAGAATTCGACGACGTTAGTTGTTTTTTGTGGTCCCTTGGGCCATAAGGTAGAAACCACTAACACATGTGGATACCACTCGATCATGATGTTGGGATACAGCGTCAACCAAATCGCGCCATAGGGCGGTGTTTCGCCATTGCGATAACGTAGTACTTCTTCTTGCCATTTGCGATAAACAGGTGAGCCAGATTTTTGCAAAGCAGCGTTCACACCGACTGTTTGTACACTGTAGTTTTCACCAAATTCCCAACGCAAATCGCCACAACTCACGAAGTTACCTAAGCCAGGATGGAAGGGTTCAACGTGATAGTCCTCTAAATACACTTCTATAAAGGTCTTCCAGTTGTAATCACATTCATGCACTTCTATGTGGTCTAGCATGTAGCCATTGAAATCGAGATCTTTAGTGACAGATAGATTTTTCATCAACTCCATCACATTCATGCCATTTTTTTCAAACAGCAGGCCATTCCAATTCTCTAATGGTGATTTAGAGAGATTTAAGCAGGGCGTTTCACCAAAATGAGGTGCGCCGATTAAATCACCTTGAAGATCGTAGGTCCAACGATGTAAAGGGCAAACGATATTTTTTGCTTGGCCGCGACCAGACAGCATCTTGGCTTGTCTGTGTCGGCACACATTCGAAAGCAATTCAATACCATTAGGATTGCGAACAAGAATACGTCCTTCGTTTTCCCATGGCAGAGCAGCATAGTCACCAATATTTGGCACCATGAGTTCATGGCCTACATAACGTGGGCCTTGCTTGAATAATTGATTATTTTCTTGCAGTAGTCGTGCTTCATCAAAGTACACATCTACTGCGAGTTGCGCGTTGGATCGCGCAAGCCTTGAGAGACTGGCCAGATCGGACATCTCCACCCCCAAATTAATTTGCACCAACCTAAGAGAGAAAAAATCCGCAAAAACCGTGTTTCAAAAAATGAAGCGGAAATTTTGGACGAGCGGCGGATTATACCTGCCGCGGGCGCTCGGGGGAACCTTTAGGAAACAGTAATGAAAGTAATTTTGACAATCACAGCGGGGAGATGAAATTTATTCTTTAAATAACAATAAAGTTGTTTATTTGATTCCTTTTTTATTAATTTCTGACTATTGAAAGTTAATTTAAAAATAACATAATCTGGTGATCTAAATTTAAATAGCCATATTCCCCTTCTAAATTAGCTATTGCTTCAAGCTCTATGGGTATTGAGGGTGTTTGCACTAAAATAGGCCTTTAACGATTGAAATGCTATTGCTGTGGGCTTTTCTATCGTTGCTCACTAATTAAACTCGCTTGTTTATGGCTAAAAAAAATACACCTGAATCAGTCAGTGCTTCTTTTGAAGAAGCGATGGCCGAACTCGAGCAACTGGTTGCAAAAATGGAGGCGGGTGAATTACCACTTGAAGCTTCAGTGGCGGCTTATAAGCGTGGAGCAGAATTAGTGAAATACTGCGCAGCACAACTAGAACATGTAGAGCGACAAGTCAAAGTATTAGAAGGTGACATGCTCAAACCTTTGGCTGATGAAGTCGAAGACGAGGAAGAAGAATGATTGGGGATTTCTCAGCATGGCAACGTGCTGTGCAAGCTCAGATGGAGCAAACGCTCAAGAATTTTTTGCCTGCTCTTGAGCAAGAACCAAAAATGTTACATGAAGCGATGCATTACGCAGTGTTAGATGGTGGTAAGCGTGTGCGTCCTTTATTAGTTTATGCGGCGGGTGAGTTATTTGATGCGAATGCCGATGCAATGGCACGTGCAGCAGCAGCAGTAGAAATGATTCATGCGTATTCATTAGTGCATGATGATATGCCGTGTATGGATGATGATGATTTACGCAGAGGTAAAGCAACGGTTCATAAAAAATATGATGAAGCTACTGCGTTATTGGTAGGCGATGCATTGCAAGCTCAGGCATTTTTAGTGTTGGCAGAAGGAACATTGGAAGCATCACGCAAAGTGGCTATGTTGAGTCGCTTAGCGCAAGCGGCAGGTTCGCACGGTATGTGTGGTGGGCAAGCGATAGATTGTGCAGCAGTAGGACAGGCATTAACACTGCAAGAGTTAGAGCACATGCATAATCTAAAAACGGGTGCCTTGTTAGAAGCTGCCGTGATGTTAGGTGCATGGGCTGGTAAAACATTATTGGCTGCGGAGTCGCTCGCTTTGCATGCTTACTCACAAGCGATAGGTCTGGCGTTTCAAGTGGTGGATGATATTTTAGATACCACAGCTGATTCTGCAACATTAGGAAAAACAGCCGGTAAAGATGCAGCGCATAATAAGCCTACCTATGTATCTTTACTGGGTTTGGATGCATCACTTGCTCTAGCAGAAAAATTACGGCAGGATGCCCATAGTGCACTACTACCATTTGGTGATGGTGCAACGCGATTACGTGAACTTGCGGATCTCATCGTACAACGCAAGGCCTGAGACATAAAATGGAATATTTAAAAAAAATAAACGACCCCGCAGATTTGCGGAAATTAACACGCGCTGAATTACCTGCAGTAGCGGATGAGTTACGTAATTATTTACTTGAATCTGTTTCGCAAACAGGTGGTCATCTTTCTTCTAACTTAGGTACGGTTGAACTCACGGTTGCTTTGCACTATGTGTTCAACACACCTGAAGATAGATTAGTTTGGGATGTGGGTCATCAAACCTATCCGCATAAAATTTTGACAGGTAGACGTGATCGTATGTCTACCTTGCGTCAGCAAGATGGCTTATCTGGTTTTCCACGTCGTTCAGAAAGTCCATACGACACATTTGGAACAGCACACTCTTCTACATCGATATCCGCTGCATTAGGTATGGCATTGGCTGCGCGCACCAAGGGTGAGAAGCGCCATGCCGTTGCTATTATTGGTGATGGTGCGATGACTGCAGGTATGGTGTTTGAAGCGTTAAATAATGCAGGCATTTATGAAGACATTAATTTATTAGTTGTGTTGAACGATAACGACATGTCGATCTCGCCACCAGTTGGTGCATTGAATCGTTATCTCGCACGTCTGATGTCGGGAAAGTTTTATGCAGCTGCAAAGCACATGGGTAAATCTATGTTGCCACCTTCTATGCGTGAATTTGCTAAACGTTTTGAAGAGCATGCGAAAGGCATGTTAGTGCCTGCTACCTTGTTTGAAGAATTTGGTTTGAATTACATAGGACCAATCGATGGTCATGATCTTGAATCCTTAATTCCCACATTACAAAATCTTAAAAATTTAAGTGGCCCACAGTTTTTGCATGTGGTGACTAAAAAAGGACAAGGATATAAATTAGCAGAAGCGGATCCTATTCTTTATCACGGTCCAGGTAAGTTTGATCCTAGCGAAGGTATTAAACCTGCAGTGAGTAAAACGACCTATACCCAAATATTTGGTGAATGGTTATGCGACACTGCTTTAGAAGATGGCAAATTGGTAGGCATCACGCCCGCTATGCGTGAAGGTTCAGGCATGGTGCGGTTTGAAAAATATTTTCCTCATCGTTACTACGATGTTGGTATCGCTGAACAACATGCAGTGACTTTTGCCGCAGGTTTGGCATGCGAAGGTTTAAAGCCTGTTGTTGCAATTTATTCTACGTTTTTACAGCGTGCTTATGATCAATTAATTCATGACGTCGCTTTGCAAAATCTCGATGTGACTTTTGCACTAGACAGAGCGGGTTTAGTTGGTGCTGATGGTGCAACGCATGCAGGTAATTATGATCTCGCATTTTTGCGTTGCATTCCGAATATGGTTGTCATGGCGCCTAGTGATGAAAATGAATGTAGGCTGATGCTAACTACTGCTTATCAATACCCGGGTCCAGCTGCAGTGCGTTATCCACGTGGTGCAGGTACTGGTGCCAAGGTAGATAAAGATCTCAAGACATTAGAAATTGGTAAGGGTGTGGTGTTAAAACAAGGTCAGAAAATAGCCATACTGGCATTCGGTACGATGGTGGCGCCTGCTTTGAAAGCAGCAGAAGAGTTAAATGCTAGCGTTGCGAATATGCGTTTTGTAAAGCCGCTTGATACTGCCTTGGTTGAACAATTAGCTAATTCGCATGATTTAATTGTGACCATAGAGGAAGGTGCAATTATGGGAGGTGCTGGCTCTGCAGTGACAGAAGCGCTTACTGCTGCAGGTATCGTCAAGCCTGTCTTGCAATTAGGTTTGCCAGATAAATTTATCGATCATGGAGAAGTGCCGCAATTGTTAGCGCAATGTGGATTAGATGCGACTGGTATTGTTGCTTCGATCAAAGCACGATTGCAGCAAATATAAAAATTACAGATTGTTTTGTGTCTCTGTAAAGTAAGTGTAAAAATAGAGTCAGAAATAAAAACGGCGCCTACATCATAGGCGCCGTTTTTATTTGATTAGCTCATTAACTTACACTGCGATCTCTACCCTTTTGCCACATCACATCAGTGCCGTCAGCAAAACGATTTAAAACGCGTGCAATAACAAACAGTAAATCAGATAAACGATTCACATATTGTCGTGGCTGAGGATGCAACATCTCGACTAAGCCTAAAGCAACGATAGCGCGTTCTGCGCGACGACAAACCGTTCTACAGACATGCGCTTGCGATGCGGCGCGTGAACCTGCAGGCAAAATAAATTCAGCAAGCACAGGCAAGGTGCTGTTGTATTTGGCCAGTAAGTTATCGAGTCGTAGTACATGCTCATCAGTGAGTAAAGAAAATCCAGGTATACAAATCTCACCGCCTAGATCAAACAGATCATGTTGAATCGTGATTAACTCTTCGCGTAATGTATCTGGCATGTCTTCACATAACAGCAAACCTAAATGTGAATTCAATTCATCTACGTCACCCATAGCCTGTACACGTAAAGCATCCTTGGTTGTGCGACTTCCATCCCCAAGTCCGGTGGTGCCATCGTCACCCGTGCGCGTCGCAATTTTCGATAATCTAGTTGCCATTTATGAGGTGCCTTAAAAGAGATCGGGCAGAGAATACGGGAATTTATTGAAATTCGCTTGATTAATCCTGCTGGCCTTATGGTCTGCGAGATTATCAGGGCTGTGAAGGGTAAAATACATGCCCTACGGAGAATTATGCATGAATCATCCATCTCAACTAACAGAGTTGCGCCGCCCACTACCTGATGCTTTTTTAACATCATTGCGTGAGCTATTTGGTGATCGGTTTTCAACTTCGCAGGCAATGCGTGAGCATCATGGCCGCGATGAATCGTCTTACGATCCTATGTTGCCCGACGCGGTGGTGTTTGCGCATTCGACTGAGGAAGTCGCTGCTGCCGTTAAGTTATGCAATGAATATAAAGTACCCGTTATACCCTATGGTACCGGTACTTCTTTAGAAGGCCACATACTTGCTTTGTCGGGTGGCTTGTCTATCGATCTACTGCAAATGAATCGCGTGATTGCTGTACATGCGCAAGATTTAACGGTGACGGTGCAACCTGGTGTAACGCGTAAACAATTAAATGTTGAGATCAAAGATACCGGATTATTTTTCCCTATTGATCCCGGTGCAGATGCATCCATAGGCGGTATGGCAGCTACGCGTGCTTCAGG
>JAXISQ010000075.1:0-6892 GCA_034680505.1 Noviherbaspirillum sp. | reverse complement strand
GATTTAGTGACGGGTATTCGTCAGCTCATGCGCTTACATGAAGCAGCAAGCGTGCAGCAAGAAAATAATAAAGCTAAGCACACTGCTGTGAATCAAATTGAAACATTACGCAAAATGACGCTCGCCATGGCAACGGACATGCGTGTGGTGTTGGTACGATTGAGTTCACGTCTTGCTACCTTGCGTTATTTCGCAGAACAAAAACGTGAAGATGACACCACCTTGCGTTATGCGCGTGAGAGTTTTGAGCTCTATGCGCCTCTCGCCAATCGTCTTGGTATTTGGCAGTTGAAATGGGAACTCGAAGATTTGTCATTTCGTTTTGTGAATCCTTCTGCCTATAAGCAAGTTGCAAAAATGCTGGAAGAGCGGAGGGTGGAGCGTGAAGGTTTTGTCGATGCAGCGATTGCGCGACTCAAAGCAGAAATGAAATCTGCAGGCATACGTGCCGATGTCTTTGGTAGACCAAAACACATCTATAGCATCTGGAACAAAATGCAAGGTAAGGCTTTAGATTTTTCGCGCTTACATGATGTGCGTGCTTTTAGAGTCATTGTCGATGATGTGAAGAGTTGTTATGCCGTGTTAGGCATAGTGCAAAATATTTGGACGTCTATGCCTGAAGAGTTTGATGATTACATCGCGCGTCCTAAGGTGAATGGCTATCAATCATTGCACACTGTTGTTATGGCAGAAGATGGTCGTACGCTAGAAGTACAAATTCGTACCCATGAGATGAATCATTTTGCTGAGTATGGTGTAGCGGCGCATTGGCGCTATAAAGAAGGATCGGGTAACTCACCCAAACAAAGAGATGATGAAAAAATAGCTTGGCTAAGGCAACTACTGGCATGGAAAACCGAAATGGTGGATGTGGTGGTCAGTCAAGATGAAGGTCAAGACCAAGATGCGAGTGAGCGCGAGTGGGTACAGCAACTTAAGTCAGCAAAACTGAATGACAGAATTTATGTCTTAACGCCTCAAGCGCGTGTATTGGAATTGCCTGCACAGGCAACGCCGATTGATTTTGCTTATCAATTGCACAGTAATGTAGGTCATCGCTGTCGTGGTGCAAAAATTGATGGTGTGATGGTGCCGTTAAATACACCACTTAAAAATGGTCAGACGGTTGAAATCTTAACTGCTAAAGGTGAAGCGGCTGCTAGTGGTTCTGCCGGTCCTTCACGTGATTGGTTGTCAGATGGTTTTACCGCTAGTGCGCGCACACGCTCAAAAATTCGTGCTTGGTTTAATGCGATTGAGGAAGCTGAAACACTGGCGCATGGTCGTGCCTTAATTGAAAAAACCTTGCAACGTGAGGGTAAGACAGCAGTCAATTTAGAAGACTTAGCAAGCCGTTTAGATTTTCAAAAGCTCGATGATTTTCTATTAGCTGTTGGTAAAGATCGCTTAAGTTTACGTCTAGTCGAACAAGCACTGCATGCTGATGATAATCAGGCTGCACCTGCTGTGAATCCCGATAGTGTTGTAGTGGCGCGTAAGAGTCGTGCATCGAGCGTGACGCAGGGTGCAAAGTCAGGTGTGCTGGTGTTGGGTAGTGAAGGCTTGTTAACGCAAATGGCACGTTGCTGTAAGCCTGCGCCCCCAGATCCTATCGTTGGATTCATCACGCGCGGTAAAGGTATCTCTATACATCGCACTAGTTGTAAAAATTTCGCGGAAATGCAATTGCGCGCGCCAGAGCGCATCATTCAAACTGATTGGGGGCAATCGCATGCTGATACGGTTTATCCAGTCGATGTGTTCGTACTCGCGATGGATAGACAGGGCTTGTTAAGAGACATCTCTGATATTTTTTTAAGAGAAAAAATTAATGTCATTGGGGTTGCTACACAAAGTAATAAAGGGCACGCGCATATGTCCTTTACGGGTGAGATTTCTTCCACTGATCAACTACAACGTGCGCTCAACTTGATATTAGATATACAAGGCGTCTTGCAAGCTAAAAGACAATGATTCAACTGCTGTTATTGTTTTGATTCAGCGCTTATGGCGCTTGAACAGAAAAGACGGCTATAATCTCGTTTCTTTAGGCGCGTAGCTCAGCTGGTTAGAGCACTACCTTGACATGGTAGGGGTCGTTGGTTCGAGTCCAATCGTGCCTACCAACACAATACTGCAGGCTTTTTATAAGAGCGAGAAAGGCAATCTGGTTATGACACCGCGAACTAGCACCTTACAGCTGTTCTCAGGAATCTAGTCGGTTACTCTTTTTTTGCAGTGAGAAAGCGCGGCTAGTCCGCGTTTTTTTTCGTCCGCAATTGATGGCGGCATTTCTTTAAAGGCAGGAGTAGATCATGGTTGTAGTCCGACTTCCCGATGGTTCAGAGCGTCAGTTTGATAACCCCGTCACCGTGGCGCAGGTTGCTGCTTCAATAGGTGCCGGTCTTGCTAAAGCTGCTTTAGCTGGCAAGGTCGATGGCCAATTAGTAGATACCTCTTACCTCATTGAGAACAAATGTGATTTAGCGATCGTCACTGATAAAGATGCTGATGGTCTGGAAGTGATTCGTCACTCGACAGCGCATTTATTGGCCTATGCGGTCAAAGAATTATTCCCTGATGCACAGGTAACCATAGGCCCTGTGATCGACAATGGTTTTTACTATGACTTTTCTTATAAGCGTCCATTCACACCTGAAGATTTAGAGACGATAGAAAAGAAAATGGCGGAACTGGCGAAAAAAGATGAGCCAGTCAGTCGTAAGGTATTGCCACGAGATGAAGCGATTAGCTATTTCAAATCAATCGGTGAAGCTTATAAGGCGGAGTTGATTGCATCGATTCCAGCGGGTGAGGATGTTTCTTTATACACCGAGGGTAAATTCACCGATTTATGCCGTGGTCCTCATGTGCCTTCGACTGGCAAATTAAAAGTATTCAAACTGATGAAGTTAGCGGGTGCTTACTGGCGCGGCGATTCTAAGAATGAAATGCTGCAACGTGTGTATGGCACGGCTTGGGCCAAAAAAGAAGAGCAAGATGCTTACTTACACATGTTGGAAGAAGCTGAGAAACGTGACCATCGTAAGTTAGGTCGTCAGCTCGATTTATTCCATTTTCAAGATGAAGCGCCGGGTTTAATTTTCTGGCATCCAAAAGGCTGGACTGTGTGGCAGCAGGTCGAGAAGTACATGCGTCATGTGTATCAAGACAATGGCTATCAAGAAGTGAAGGCGCCGCAGATTTTGGATCGTTCTTTGTGGGAGAAATCCGGTCATTGGGATAACTACAAAGACAATATGTTCACCACCGATTCAGAAAACCGTGCCTATGCCTTGAAGCCTATGAATTGCCCTGGTCATGTGCAGATTTTCCGCTCGAATATGCATTCTTATCGTGAGCTGCCATTGCGCTATGGTGAATTTGGCCAGTGTCATCGCAATGAACCTTCAGGTTCACTGCACGGCATGATGCGGGTGCGTGGTTTTACACAAGATGATGGCCATATTTTCTGTACCGAAGATCAAATCCTCGATGAATGCGTTGCCTTCACAGCCTTGCTGCAAAAGGTATATCGCGATTTTGGATTTAATGAAGTCATTTACAAAGTTGCAACACGTCCTGAGAAGCGGGTGGGTTCGGATGAGTTGTGGGACAAAGCAGAGAATGCGTTGATTGAATCTCTCAAACGCTCTGGCTGTGAATTTGAAATCTCACCGGGTGAGGGTGCTTTCTATGGACCGAAAGTGGAATACACACTCAAAGATGCGATTGGTCGTACGTGGCAATGCGGCACGATACAGGTGGATTTCTCTATGCCCCTGCGCTTAGAAGCAGAATATGTAGCAGAAGATAACTCACGTAGAGTGCCTGTCATGTTGCATAGAGCGATCTTAGGTTCGCTTGAACGTTTTATCGGTATGTTGATTGAAAACCATGCAGGTGCATTGCCTTTATGGCTAGCACCAGTACAAGTTAGCATTTTGAATATATCGGATGCGCAAGCTGATTACGCACAATCAGTAGCGCAAAACCTGAAAAAACAAGGGTTTAGAGTGCAAACCGATTTGCGTAACGAGAAAATAACCTATAAAATACGCGAGCATTCTGTACAAAAGCTTCCTTACATTCTTGTTGTGGGTGATAAGGAAAGAGATGCAAACACAGTGGCCGTGCGTGCGAGAGGTAATGTCGATCTTGGCGTTATGTCAGTCGACAATTTGGCGCAACGTCTCCATCAGGAGATTGCTGCCAAGGCCTGACGGATCTGCCGTCGGGTTTCCTTGTCGTAGGAGCACGGCTTATTTATTGGATTTTTGAGGATACTGCAATAGCTACTGATAAGTCGCACCGTATTAACGGTGAAATAACCGCCCCCCAGTTACGCCTTGCTGGCGTTGAAAACGAACCGCTGGGCATAGTGAGTCTGTCCGAGGCATTCCGTCTAGCTGAAGAAGCTAACGTTGACCTGGTTGAAATCGCTCCTACCGCTGAACCGCCTGTCTGTCGCTTGATGGACTATGGCAAGTTCAAATATCAGGAGCAAAAAAAGGCTCACGAAGCTAAGCTCAAACAAAAGGTTGTGCTGGTTAAAGAGGTGAAGTTTCGTCCGGGTACCGATGATGGCGATTACAACATCAAGTTGCGTAACCTAATCAAGTTTCTTGAAGACGGCGACAAAACCAAGATCACTTTACGTTTCCGTGGTCGTGAGATGGCACATCAGGAATTTGGTATGCGGGTGTTAGAGCGCTTAAAAGTAGATCTGGAACCACATGGTCAGATCGAGCAGTTTCCTAAGATGGAAGGTCGCCAGATGGTGATGGTGCTGGCGCCCAAGAAAAAGAAATAAGTTATAAAAAGTAAGTCGGCTTTAGAATTTTGATAGAATCCGCGCTCCCGTTGAAATTTGACGGGAGATGCAAGATACGATGGACTCGATTTCATCGTTTATACAAGTGAGAACAGGCATCCAAGAGCAACGGTTTGTTGCCACCTGCAATCATCAAATAATGGAGCTGCCCAAAAGGGCAGATGTTGTTATGCCAAAAATGAAAACTAAGAGCAGCGCGAAGAAACGCTTTCGCGTTCGTCCCGGTGGTACTGTCAAACGTGGTCAAGCTTTCAAGCGCCACATTCTGACCAAGAAATCAACCAAGAATAAACGTCATCTGCGCGGTGCTGTTGGAGTCCATGAAACAAACATGGATTCGATACGCGCAATGATGCCTTTCGCTTAACCTCACTCTCGTCTATAAGGAGCTACCATGCCTAGAGTAAAACGTGGGGTCACAGCAAGGGCCCGTCATAAAAAAGTACTAAACGCAGCCAAAGGCTATCGCGGTCGTCGCAGTAAAGTATTCCGTATTGCTAAGCAAGCAGTGATGCGTGCTGGTCAATATGCGTATCGTGACCGTCGTAATAAGAAGCGTGTATTCCGTGCATTGTGGATTACACGTATCAATGCCGCTTCACGTGAACATGGTCTGACATACAGCGTGTTTATGAACGGTTTAAAGCGTGCTGAAATCGCGTTAGATCGTAAAGTGTTAGCGGATATGGCAGTGATGGACAAACCTGCGTTCGCAGCAATCGTCAATCAAGTCAAGGCAAGAATCGCAGCATAAAAACTCACAGTGTTTGCTGCTTTAAGCAGTAAACATAGGGTGAGAAGGCGGGGCAGAGGCTAAGCACCTGTGCCCCGTTTTTCTTCAGATGACTGCCATCGATATTAAAAGATTATGAGCGGAAGACTGCATGAGCTCTTTGGAACAACTCGTCAAATCTGCACAGGAAGATTTTCAGGCTGCGACTGATTCTGCAGCACTGGAAAACGCCAAAGCAAAATATCTGGGTAAGACCGGACTGATTACTGCGCAAATGAAAGAGCTCGGTGCATTGAGCCCTGATGAGCGTCGTAGTCGTGGTGCTGTCATCAATCAAGCTAAAGAACAGATTGAATCCTCACTCAACGCGCGGCGCGATGGTTTAGCGCATGCACAATTACAAGAACGGTTAAGCGCAGAAGCAATCGACGTCACCTTGCCCGGTCGTGGCAAAAGTGGAGGCGGTCTACATCCTGTGATGCGTTCATGGCAGCGGATAGAAGAGATTTTTGGATCGATAGGTTTTGATGTGGCTGATGGTCCTGAAATCGAAAATGATTGGACGAATTTCACCGCATTGAATAGCCCAGAAAATCATCCTGCTCGTTCTATGCAAGATACTTTTTATGTGGATGCACCGGACAGCACAGGTAAGCCTTTGTTATTGCGTACACACACCAGTCCTATGCAAGTGCGTTATGCACGCATGAATAAACCTCCGATTAAAGTGATTGCACCTGGCCGCACTTATCGTGTGGATAGTGATGCAACGCATTCGCCGATGTTTCATCAAGTTGAGGGATTGTGGATAGATACCGATATCAGCTTTGCTGATTTAAAAGGTGTGTATCTGAATTTCATTCAGGCGTTTTTTGAAACAGATGATTTGCAAGTGCGTTTCCGTCCTTCGTATTTTCCATTCACAGAACCCTCTGCTGAAATCGATATCGCATTTGGTCACGGTCCTTTAAAAGGACGCTGGTTAGAAGTATCTGGTGCTGGACAAGTGCATCCTTCCGTCTTACGCAATATGGGTTTAGATCCAGAAGAATTTATTGGTTTTGCGTTTGGTTCTGGAATAGAGCGCTTAACCATGCTGCGTTATGGCATTAATGATTTACGTCTTTTCTATGAAGGCGATTTACGCTTTCTGAAACAATTTAACTAACACGGTCTCTTCATGCAAGGCTCCGAGAAATGGCTGCGTACCATGGTCACTCCGAAGCTCACTTCGGATGAATTGGCACACACACTGACTAGGGCCGGACGTGAAGTCGAAGAATGTGAACCAGTTGCACAGGCATTTTCTGGTGTGGTGGTTG
>JAXISQ010000074.1:0-6999 GCA_034680505.1 Noviherbaspirillum sp. | reverse complement strand
TTCTAATTGAAATATATGATAAAACTATCGCTCAATTTCAAACATCAAATCAATAGAAAACACATAACGATTCAGATTTTATTTCTAAAAATTATAAAACTCAAACTGCAGTTAGCTGCCCAGTTTGATAATCATGAATTGCTTGTTTAATTTCAGTCACTGTATTCATAACAAACGGACCATATTGAACTATAGGCTCATGTAATGGTAATCCTGCAAGTAATAAAAGACGAACACCCTTTTTATTTGCAGAGATTTCTACTAAATCACCTTCAGATAAAAACACTGCGCAGTGTGTAGTCAATGCAGTTTCATTAATATGAGCGTCACCTTCAAATATATACATCATTGCATTTAATCGTGAGGCTACAGGAAGTTGAATCGATGTATGAGGAGCGAGCGATACATCGAGATAAAGCGGCTCCGTAGTTAGTCCATAAATCGGGCCGCGTAAATACTGATTATTAATATGAATTTCTCCGGCAATAATCTTGATTCGGCCACCTTGTTCTAATTCAAGCACTGGAATCTCATTCGGTGCTATATCGCGATAACCAGCGGCTTTCATTTTCTCTTTGGCTGGAAGATTGATCCATAATTGAAATCCGCGCATACGCCCTTCTTCTTGCTGCGGCATTTCAGAATGAATAATCCCACGACCTGCTGTCATCCACTGTACGCCACCACTTAGTAAATCACCTTGATTTCCTAAATGATCTTCATGGCGCATGTGGCCATCCAGTATATAAGTGACTGTTTCAAAACCGCGATGGGGATGGGATGGGAAGCCAGCTATGTAATCACCGGGATTATCAGAAGAGAATTCATCAAGCATAAGAAAAGGATCAAGTCGCGTATCTTCTCCACTACCTATGCTCCGGCGTAAGCGCACACCGGCTCCATCCGATGTGTTCATTGCCGGGAGAATACGGGAAACGGTTCTTAATCTTTGAGAGGCAGACATAGATAGGACTTTGATAAAAATAATGGGCTATTTTACCTTTAGTTTTATTTTCCAGTCTGAGTAAGTCCTTGAAAATAATCATTAAAAAATAATTATTAATGAAATACTGGAGCTACATATTTTCCATTTTCCAGTAAATGTTCTAATTTTTCTGGCTTAAGACCTTCACTAAACAAAAATCCCTGCAAAAATTCACATGAAGTCGTGCGTAGATAATTTAGCTGCTGTGCTGTTTCAACTCCTTCTGCAACAACTTTAATATCAAGATCAAAGGCAAGTTTTGTAATTGCAGAAACGATTGCACTATCAGATTTATTATCAGGTAACTTATGAATAAGCGACATATCTAATTTCAGGACGTCAATAGGATAATCTTTTAAATAAGATAATGAGGAAATGCCTGATCCAAAATCATCTAAACAAATTGAAACACCTGCATTTTTAATTTCATGAAGTATGTTGCTTTTTTTATTAATTAATGAAAGCAGTGTTTTTTCTGTGATTTCAATTTCAAGTAAATCAGAATATTCAGGATTTTTTTGAAGTAATTTAGTTAAGAATTTAATATATTGAGGATGGTGTAGTTCTAGAGCCGTAGTATTTAAGGCGATTTTCTTAATGGATAGTTTTTTTATGTTCCATTTCTTAATTTGTTCAAATACTGATTTTAATACCCAAGATCCAATTTTTTCACTTAGCCCTAATTCTTCGCTAAGGCGAATAATGTTTTTAGGATTAACTGCTTTCAAATCAGGATGTCGACAACGTAGTAATGCTTCCGCTCCATGTATAGTAAAGTTGTGCAATTCAACTTGTGGCTGATAAATCAATTCAAAATCTTCCCTTTCTATTGCTAGACATAATTGTTGGTGTTGTTTTTCTTTAATTAGCGTTTCACTTAACATTTCTGGCGAATAAGCGCGATAACAATTCCGCCCCGCTTCTTTGGCTCTATACATAGCTAAATCAGATTTTTTTAATAAATCCGTAGAGTTTTTCCCATCTTGAGGATAAATAGCTAAGCCTACGCTTGCCCCAATTTTTACAGTCTTATCTTCAATTTTTATAGGCTGACTTAAGTTAGCAATAATGCTATGTGCTATAGACCCTGCGGTAGATAATGATTTTAATCGCGTTAAAATCACTACAAATTCGTCACCGCCAAGCCGTGCGACAGTATCTGTTTCACGAATACATTTAGTTAAGCGTTGTGCGACTATCTTTAAAAGCTGATCGCCAGCATGATGGCCGAACGTATCATTAATTGATTTGAAATGATCAAGATCTATTAATAATATAGCCGCCCGCTTGTTATCTCTATCTGCATTAATTAAAGATTCATGTAATTTTTCTAGAAATTTCGCTCGATTCGGCAACCCAGTCAGCGTGTCATGATTCGCAAGAAAATAGGTATTTTGTTCTGCAATACGACGTTCTGTACTGTCGCGCAGGATTTGTATAAATCCCTGTAGTTCACCTGCTGGATTTTGTAGAGCTCCTATAACTCCAGTACACCAAAATTTTTGTCCATTTTTTTTTATGCACCAACTATCGTATTCTGATCGCCCATTTTCTATAGATTTATTTATTTTCAGTTCAAAGGTATTTTTTTGATTATCTTCTTGAATAAAAAATTCAGAAGCATTTTTTCCTAAAATCTCATGTTCTTGAAAGCCTAATATTCTTTCAGCTCCTGTATTCCAATTGATGATATTTCCTTCTTTATTCAGCATGAAAATTGCGTAGTCGAGCGTTCCCTCTATCAGCATATTAAACACGATGCTCTTAAAATCTTCATTGGATAACATAGATAGAGCCCCCGCATAACTCAGTTTTTTATCTTACTCAGACCTTATTATTAAATCGGAAATAATTGGCGATTGCATGGACTTAATTAGCTTGAGCGAAATCAAAGTCTCAGCTAATTATGAATAGGATCAACAATTTTGAAGGGGAAACGACGTTTCAGAACGCAATTATCTCTCGGGGAAAAGATGGCTTAACGCAATAAAGCGAGTTCAGTTTCTTCAAGAAAACACCATTCGCCTGTGTCTAGTTCCAGATGTTGCAAAGTGAGTTCGCCTATAGCTATCCGCTCTAAGGCGGTACAGTGATTTCCAGCAGCAGCAAGCATACGTTTGACTTGATGATATTTGCCCTGCTCAAGGATAATTTCACACTGATAGTCGCCTACCTGTTCACAAGAGATAGCCGCTAATGGAGCTGGCTCATCATGTAATTGCACTCCATTTTTCAGAAGCGCGATGAGTTTTTCATTGATCGGATCAAAGGTTGTTGCCAAATAACGCTTAGGCACATGTCGTTTCGGAGAAGATTGCGCATGTATAAAAGCACCATCATCAGAAAGCAGTAACAAGCCTGTCGTGTCGTGATCTAAGCGGCCCACAGGCTGTACATCTCTCCAGCTAAATTGTTCAGGCAAGATAGTTAGTACGCCGGGGTGATGACTGGGTTTACGCGAACACTCCATATTTGGTGGCTTATGCAGCGCGATATAGACATGCTCACGATAGAGCCATTCTTCTTCAAACAGCGTAAAGCTGAGATTGATTGTGTCAAATACTGCTTTGAAATCAGTAATAACCTGATCTCTAATAGTAACTTCGCCATCGGAGATTAATTGGCGACACCATTTGCGGCTACCAAAACCTTGAGACTGTAGTATGCGGTCTAGACTTAATTCGCTCATGGCGGCACTCTACCAGAGAGCACGCCACCTTGCGAAAAACTATGCTTGTGACACCTTATTACCTAGGCATACCGGGTTGGGCATTAGTTTCCTTTTCTCTCAAACGCTTTTCATTATCATAAGCACTAGAACTAGGATTTCCTATTGCGCCTGGCGTGCTGTAGCGAGTCGAACCACCATAAGTATTGGAAGAATCTGAGGGCGATTTTTGTGTGGGTGATCGCAATCCCCCTCCTTCACCAGACTGACTTTGTCCCGCGCCACCTGAAGCCCCTGATGAGGATTTAGCTTTGTAATGGCCTCGTAGTTTTTTATTTTTATTGCCAGATCGATCTTGCTCTTCATTGCCAGATGAACCAGAGGATTTATCTTCTTGATTGTATATTTCTTGTGCTTTGCGTTCGACTTCAGCAGCACGCGCAGGATCAGTGCTTTCAGTTACATTAGCTGACACACCTACATCGCTCTGGGACCAAGCAGCACAACAGCTTAGCGATAACAAAATTGAAATCGTATAATTTTTCATCAGAACCTCTCTCATCAATATGACGTTGATAACGCTTATGTCTGCATTGATGAAAACATAGCTTCTAATATTAAACTTTGATTTCACCCAATAAGAGCACTGACAAAATAAAAAGCATCATCAACATTGATAAGCGACACGAAATCAATGGCAATATATTTTTATTCCATGATAAGAAAGAGAGTTGCCTTGCTGTAGGAAGCTAACAAGATAACGAGGAAAGACAACGCAGGAATTAAGTTGCGGTAGCAAACAAAGTACGAAAGTTTGTAGATGTGATGCGAGCAAGCTCATCAACAGAAATACCTTTCAGATCTGCTAAATACTCAGCTACATGCTTCACAAAGCCGGGTTCATTAGTTTTACCTCGCATTGGAACCGGTGCAAGATAAGGAGAATCTGTTTCAATCAACATGCGCTCCAAAGGAACGTGACGTGCTACTTCTTGTAAATCTTTTGCATTTTTAAATGTGACGATGCCTGAAAATGAAATATAAAATCCCATTTCCATAGCAGCTTCTGCAACTGCTAATGATTCAGTAAAACAATGCATAACACCGGCAACGCCCCCTTCATGAACGCTCGCTTTTTCTTCTTCTAAGATACGTAAAGTGTCTTCTGAAGCAGCACGTGTATGAATAATGAGAGGCTTAGCAGAAGCTCGAGAAGCACGTATATGCACACGAAATCTTTCACGCTGCCATTCAAGATCACCTTTTAAACGAAAGTAATCCAGACCAGTTTCACCAATTGCAATCACCTTAGGATGCTGTGACAATTCAACCAATTGATCTACCGTTGGCTCTGCTGTCTCTTCATAGTCGGGATGCACACCAACGGAAGCATAAACCTGAGGATACGCTTCGGCCATAGTGCGTATTTCTGGAAATTTATCTAATTCAACTGAGACGCATAAAGCGTGGCTAACCTGATTTTCAGCCATCTTGGCAAAAAGTGCAGGTAAGCGTTCAGAGAACTCAGGAAAATTAATGTGGCAATGAGAATCGATAAACATATCGATATTATACGTTCTCATCGCTGATTAGATGAGAGCGCGAATTGATAATCTTAAATCGTATGCGTTGCCCTCGACGAAGCTAATGCTGTACCCAGGAGTTCTTCTATACGAAGTCGTATTTTTCGACCGGCTTCATCTGCAGGAAACTGTAAGCCGATTCCTTGAGTCCGATTATGGCCTGCTCCTGCAGGGGTTATCCATGCCACCTTACCCGCAACAGGATAGCGATGCTCATCCTGCATTAAGGATAATAAAAGAAAAATTTCATCGCCTAAATGACAAGATTTAGTCGTGGGCACAAAGATGCCTCCGTTTTGTAAAAAAGGCATATACGCTGCATATAAAGCTGCTCGTTCACGAATGGCGAGAGATAAAACAGCAGGACGAGGGGTAGAAGATTCTGGTAGCGCAGATTGCGTAGACATGGTGATGTAAGCACGGAGTGTCGCGCTACTTAAACATAAGCGCATCACATCATGAATCAGTAAGCATTAGAAATTTTTTGAATTATTTCAAGCTACCACTTCAGGACTAAATAGGCGCACGTAATCAAGCAGCATGTTTTCTATAAAAAGACGAGCAGATAAGGAATGATCTGAAACTGCACGTCTTTCACCTGCATCACGCAAAGCTTGCTGTAAACGATGCAATGCAATTTGTTTTGCAAGTGCTAGCAAAGTTTTTTCGTGACGTGGGTAATAGCGTACCTTGCCGGTGAGCTTAATGAGGAAAAGGTCGTATAACCAACGCTGTTGGCATGACACTAGACTAGATAAGGATACTTTTTGTAGTCGCTCCGCTACGACTAAAGCCTTCCCCATATCAGGACGTGCAAATTGAGCGAGTAATTCTTCTTGACCATCTTCATCATCAGATTGTGCTGCTGCTAAAGCAGAAATTGGCGCACCGCCCTGCTCTGCTAACCATTTGTCAGCATCAGTGAGTCCTTGTTGTTCTAGCCATTTTGTTGCAGATTTTGAGTCTGGCAGTCCCAGAGCAAAACTCTGACAACGTGAGCGTATGGTAGGGAGTAAGCGATCGTAACGATGGCTAATCAATAAGAACAAACTATTTGGCGGTGGTTCTTCTAAGGTTTTTAGTAAAGCATTTGCAGAGGCACCATTCAGTGCTTCTGCAGGGTAAAGTAAAACCACACGTAAACCTGCACGATGCGTAGACACATTCATGAAAGTGGCCAACGCACGTATTTGATCTATGCGTATTTCTTTCGATGGGTTACGTGATGAAGCAGTTTTTTTACCTGCAGGCTCTTCATCAGTCTCAGCAGATGATTCCGCATCTTCAGCATCAAGAACTTCTGGTCGTATACGACGATAATCCGGATGACTATATTGACTAAACCAACCACAGGCTTCACATGCGCCACAAGCAAGGGCATCGATCGTAGGTCGCTCACATAACACCGATTGCGCAAAATTTTCTGCGAAATGTACTTTGCCTGATCCTTCTTGACCATGAAATAAAATTGCATGCGGCAGTCTTTCTCTGTATTGCTGTAAGCGCTGCCAATCATCTTGCTGCCATGGATAGATCATAAATTCCACATAAAATAAACTGATAAAGATTAGCTGTTATCCGAGATGTTAATTAATTTTTTAATTGAGTTTTTAAACAAGTTGTTGAATAATTTTTTCCACTTGTTGACGTACTGTCTCTAAAGGCTGAGTGGAGTCAATCACACGTATGCGATCAGGGAATTGTGCTGCTCTTTGTAAATACACATCTCTGGTCGCCGTGAAAAAATCACTCTTTTCTTTTTC
>JAXISQ010000073.1:0-7090 GCA_034680505.1 Noviherbaspirillum sp. | reverse complement strand
GTGATCTCTACCAATTCATCATCTTCAATAAATTCAACTGCATATTCCAATGACATTTGAATTGGTGGTACCAAACGCACTGCTTCATCGGTTCCTGAAGAACGCACGTTGGTCAGCTGTTTACCTTTGATAGGATTCACAACCAAATCATTATCACGTGAATGTATGCCTATGATCATGCCTTCATACAATGGATCATTGTGGCTTACAAACATACGACCACGATCTTGTAATTTCCAGAGTGCATAAGCAACTGCAGCACCATCATCTTGCGAAATCAACACACCATTGCGACGACCAGCTAATTCGCCTTTGCTTGCATCCACAGGGCCATAAGCATCAAACACATGACTCATTATTCCTGTGCCACGTGTCAGGGTCATGAACTCACCTTGGAAGCCAATCAGGCCACGTGCAGGAATACGATATTCCAAACGTACACGACCTTTACCGTCTGGTTGCATATCTTGCAAATCACCACGACGACGACCTAATTCTTCCATCACACCACCTTGATGGCTTTCTTCTACGTCAACGGATAAATTTTCAAATGGCTCATGACGTACACCGTCTACCATTTTATAAACAACGCGCGGACGCGATACTGCAAGTTCATAACCTTCACGACGCATGTTTTCCAACAAAATCGTGAGATGTAATTCACCACGACCTGATACTTCAAAGATGGTGTCATCATCAGTCGGCATCACACGCAAAGCAACGTTGGCTTTTAATTCACGCTCTAAACGTTCACGCAATTGACGGCTAGTGACAAATTTACCTTCACGACCTGCGAGAGGCGAGGTGTTAACCATGAAATTCATGGTCAAGGTCGGCTCATCTACAGTGAGCATAGGCAATGCTTCTGGTTTATCAGGTGCGCAAATTGTGCTACCAATGCCGATATCTTCAATACCATTGATAAGCACGATATCGCCTGCAATTGCTTGATCAACTAAAACACGATCCAAACCTTTAAAGTTCAGAACTTGATTAATACGTGCTTTGACTGGCGTGGAATCAGGACCATTCATAAACACGACATCTTGCATGGGCTTGATACGACCACGACTGATACGACCGATACCGATCTTACCTACGTAAGTAGAGTAGTCTAGTGAAGAAATTTGTAATTGCAATGGACCTTCTAAATCATCATCACGCACTGGTACATGTTTGAGCACTGCATCAAACAAGGGATCCATGTTGCCATCACGTGTTTCAGGATCGAGACTTGCGTAGCCATTTAATGCTGAGGCATACACAACTGGGAAATCTAATTGTTCTTCCGTCGCACCCAACTTATCAAATAATTCGAATGTTGCATTCACTACCCAATCAGGACGTGAACCAGGACGATCAATCTTATTGACGACAACAATAGGTTTTAAACCAAGTGCGAGTGCTTTACGTGTCACAAAGCGCGTTTGTGGCATCGGGCCTTCAACCGCATCAACCAACAACAATACGGAATCAACCATAGACAATACACGCTCAACTTCACCACCGAAGTCGGCATGGCCTGGGGTATCAACGATATTAATGTGGGTGCCTTTGTATTCAACCGCGCAGTTTTTCGCGAGAATCGTAATGCCACGCTCTTTTTCCAAGTCATTGGAATCCATGACACGGTTATCAACTTGCTGATTTTCTCGGAAGGTTCCGGATTGTCTGAGTAATTGATCAACCAAAGTGGTTTTGCCATGGTCAACGTGAGCAATGATGGCAATATTTCTTAGTGCGCGAGGTGTATTCGACATAGTGAGCAGATCCAGCTAAACATGATTTGGGAAACCCGAGATTGTAGCATGACAGCCCTACTCGGAATGGAAAAAGTCTAGAATTTTCAAAGACTTGGGGGAAGATTGACTAATCGCTCTGGCGCCAACACGGCGAATTCCTGTATCTGCCCTGTACCTAACAACTGATCACTCGCGCCATAGACCCTGACTCTTCCCTGATCAACCGGAAGAGCAACCCCTTCCTTAGACAAAGATAGTCGTTGGCCGTGCATAAATCTGGTAGCGAGTTGCTCATTAAGCATGATTTTTGGGCAATTGGAAATCAAAGCATCGACTGATTGGAGATGTTGGGCTCTTAAGTCTTCACTCTCTTCAGTCAACGCTGCAAGCGTTATTGCATTCGTGACCCGCAAACTTCCTACTGCAGTTCTACGTAACTCTGATAAATGCGCTCCACAACCTAGTGCTAGACCTAGGTCTTCGCCTAGAGTGCGTATGTAAGTGCCTTTGCTACAGCGAACATGGATGCGTAAAAATGGTGACTGATAATCCAGAATTTTTAATTCATGAATTGTGATGGTGCGTGCTTCTCGTTCTAAGGTAATCCCTGCACGTGCATATTCATACAAAGGTTTACCGTCCCGCTTTAAGGCTGAATACATAGGGGGAATTTGTTTTAGCTCACCCATGAATTGCGGTAGTAGCACGTCGATTTGTTCAAGATGCACATCGACATCTTGTCGCTCTAGCACTTCACCTTCACTATCGGCAGTAGTGGTGGTGACACCCAAATGCAATACCGCTTCATAGGTTTTATCTGCCTCGAGTAAATCTTGCGCAAACTTAGTCGCTTCGCCTAAACACAAAGGCAATAAACCTGTTGCAAAGGGATCGAGTGTGCCAGTGTGCCCAGCTTTTTCTGCATTAAATAAGCGTTTAACTGCAACTAGAGCACCGTTGCTAGATACATCACGTGACTTATCCAATAACAGTACGCCATGCACTGGAACACGTTTTTTTTTCTGATGTGCTGGAGGCATTACTTAAACTAAGAAGCGTTATGAGTTGGAAGACTCATCCGCATCTTTAGCACGTGTTGCATTTGCCTCATCAATTAATTTTGATAACGCAGAACCACGCGATGTTGAATTGTCATACACAAAATGTAGTTCAGGCAGGGTGTGAATCGTCACGCGTTTACCCAGTTGCACGCGTAAAAATCCTGCGGCTTTAGATAAACCAAGCAAAGTATTTTTTACTGCTTCTTCACCATCAACTAAAGTTGTGAAAAAAATCTTTGCATGCGCATAATCTGGTGTCAGTTGCACTTCAGTCAAAGTCACCATGCCTACACGCGGATCTTTTACTTCCATCGCAATGAGCTCAGCCAAGTCGCGTTGAATTTGATCCGCAACACGCTGACCTCTAGCCGGCATAGCTTTACTATGTTTAGACATGATGATTGATGATATCCCGTGGGATGTATGTATTACTGAGTAAGTTCAACAGGGTGAACACGCGCAGAAGAATCAACCAACATGCAGCGCGCAAACATCGCGCTACTGCATGCTAGCGATTTACAGAGTACGAGCGATTTCTTGTACTTCAAAGACTTCGAGTTGATCGCCTTCTTTAATGTCATTGAAATTCTTCAATGACAATCCGCACTCAAATCCTGATTTCACTTCTTTTACATCGTCTTTGAAACGCTTGAGTGAATCTAACTCACCCGTCCAAAGCACAACGTTGTCACGCAATAGACGCACGGATGCGCCACGCTTGACTTGACCTTCTAATACATAGCAACCAGCGATGGCACCAACTTTGCTGACCATAAAGACCTGACGAATTTCAACCAGACCCAATGCTTGTTCACGCTTCTCAGGTGACAACATGCCAGACATCGCTGCTTTGATTTCATCAATCGCATCGTAAATGATGTTGTAGTAACGAATGTCAATGCCATTTGATTCAGCTAACTTACGAGCTGAAGCATCTGCACGTGTATTAAAGCCTATGATGACTGCTTTAGAAGCCAATGCAAGATTGACGTCTGATTCACTAATACCACCCACTGCAGCATGTACGATTTGTACGCGCACTTCGGAAGTAGAGAGCTTCTGCATAGATGAAACCAATGCTTCTTGCGAACCTTGTACGTCTGCTTTGATGATGAGTGCCAAGTTTTTCACTTCGCCTTCGGTCATCTGTTCAAACATATTTTCAAGTTTAGCTGCCTGTTGTTTAGCCAACTTAACGTCGCGATATTTACCTTGTCTAAACAGAGCTATCTCACGTGCTTTACGTTCATCACCCAACACCATAGCTTCTTCACCAGCACCTGGCACTTCAGTTAAACCTTGAATCTCAACTGGAATAGAAGGACCTGCTTCGGTAATCGCTTTACCATTTTCATCTAACATGGCACGTACACGACCATAGGCTGAACCAGCCAATATGACATCACCACGACGCAAGGTACCTGACTGCACCATGATAGTTGCAACAGGACCGCGACCTTTATCCAATTTCGCTTCAATCACTAAACCTTTAGCAGGTGTATCAACTGGCGCTTTTAACTCAAGCACTTCAGCTTGCAGTAAAACGTTTTCCAGCAATGTATCAATACCTTCACCTGTTTTCGCTGACACAGGAATGAACGGTGATTCACCACCATACTCTTCAGGCACAACTTGTTCTGCTACTAATTCTTGCTTTACACGATCAGGATTAGCACCAGGTTTATCAATCTTGTTGATTGCTACAACTAAAGGCACACCTGCTGCTTTAGCATGCGCAATCGCTTCTTTGGTTTGTGGCATGACACCATCGTCAGCAGCCACAACAAGAATAACAATGTCGGTTGCTTTTGCACCGCGAGCACGCATTGCAGTAAATGCCTCGTGACCTGGTGTATCTAAGAATGTGATCATGCCGCGCGGTGTCTCGACGTGATAAGCACCGATATGCTGTGTAATACCACCTGCCTCACCAGAAGCTACTTTGGCACGACGAATGTAATCGAGTAATGAAGTTTTACCATGATCAACGTGACCCATTACCGTTACAACTGGTGCACGAGAGAACATCTCTGCATCATCATGCTCAACACCCACTTCAAGAATGGCTTCAGGATCATCGAGCTTGGCAGCATGTGCCACATGACCCATTTCTTCCACCACAATCATGGCTGTTTCTTGATCTAACACTTGGTTAATGGTGACCATTTGACCAAGCTTCATCATTTGCTTAATAACTTCAGAGGCTTTCACGGCCATCTTATGCGCCAGTTCTGAAACAGTAATCGTTTCAGGTACATGAATTTCTCTCACTACTGCTTCAGTCGGCACTTGGAAATTTGTTTCGCGATCTTCAGCTTGAGAATTGCGACGACCACGTGGACCTGAACGCCAACCTTCACGACCACCTGTGGTTGCACCGCGTGTTTTCAAGCCACCACTAGGACGTTTTCTGGTTTCATCTTGCCATGTGGATGACACATTCGCAGATTTAATCGATTTTTTATCGCTAGGTTTTTTATCTTCTTTTTTATCCGCAGCTTTTTTATCAGCAGGTCTATGTAAGGTACCTTCGCTTGCTTTTGCGGCTGGAGCTGGAGCAGGTTCAGGTGCTTTGATTGCCTTGCGCGGCGTATTCATCATCGCCTTAATTTGCGCAACTTCATCTGCAACTGCTTTACGTGCTTGCTCAGTGACTTCCGCTTTTTCTGAAGCTTCTTTAGCTTGGCGTTCTACTTTTTTACGCTTATCTTCATCAGCAGAAGTTTCGCCCGCTGTTTCTATAACTTTCTTAACTTCATTTTCTGCATCGGTTGCAGCTTGCGCTTGTGCTTCACGCTCTTGCTCTAACTTAGCTAAGCGTTCTTGCTTTTCGCGAAGGTCTGCTTCTTGACGAGCAATAAGTTGAGCCTGACGACGTGCATCTTCTTGACGACGCGCCATTTCAGCTTCATCAATAATTAGCGCTTTAGGTGCTTCAACTTCTTCTTCAGGTGCAGCCTCATCACGTTTTACAAACGTGCGTTTCTTACGTACTTCAACTTGAATGGTGCGAGATTTACCACTGGAGTCTGCCTGCTTGATCTCCGTAGTTTCTTTACGCGTGAGCGTGATTTTTTTCTTCTCACCTGCTGGAGCAGCTCCATGCGCACGGCGCAAATGCCCAAGCAATTTGTCCTTGTCGTCTTTGGACAATTTGTCTTCGACCGAACTTTTCTCTACGCCAGCCTCATTGAGCTGTTTAAGCAGCAATTCAGCAGGCATTTTTAGCTCGGTGGCAAATTGGGCTACGTTGTTACTCGCCATTCATTCCTCTTTTCTAGTGATGCGTTACCTAATGACTAGGCTATCGAATCACTTACTTTCAACCAGACTCCATACGCTAGCTTGCAGAGCTTTTGCATGGTCATCATATTTTGCGTCGATCAACTTCATTTCGTCATCAGTGACGTCGTTAAATTCATCATCGATTAACTGTCGTGCACGATCTGCAGACAACGCTAAGATTGCGCCAAATTCGTCATACGCTAAACCAGCAAATGCATCGATTGTTTTCACGCCTGCCAAACCTAATTTGCCGGCAGTCACACGATCCATACCTTCTAAGTTGACTAAGGCATCTTCCATACCTTCTAAGCCTTCTTCGGAGGCGATTGCTTCAGTGACTAAAGCATCACGTGCACGATTGCGCAACTCATTGACTGTGTCTTCATCAAAAGCTTCGATTTCAAGCATTTCATTGATAGGCACATAAGCGATTTCTTCTAAAGTAGAGAAACCTTCTTGCGCCAAGATGTCAGCGACTTCTTGATCAACATCGAGTTTTTCCATAAACAACACACGAATACTTGCTGTTTCTGAAGCTGCTTTATCTGCTGATTCTTCAGCAGTCATGATATTGATTTGCCAGCCAGTTAATTCACTCGCAAGACGAACATTCTGGCCACCGCGACCAATTGCAATCGCCAGATTTTCTTCATCCACCACCACATCCATCGCGTGTTTTTCTTCATCGACCAAAATCGAAGAAACATTGGCAGGTGCGAGTGCACCAATCACAAATTGTGCAGGATCTTCTGACCACAACACGATATCTACACGCTCACCACCCAATTCACCTGTAACACCTTGTACACGTGAACCACGCATACCGACGCAAGTACCAATTGGATCGATCCGTTTATCACTAGTGTAAACAGCGATTTTCGCGCGAACACCTGGGTCACGTGCTGCGGATTTAATTTGCAACAAACCTTGTTCGATCTCAGGCACTTCAAGCTCAAACAATTTCATGATGAATTCTGGCGCAGTACGCGACAAAATCACTTG
>JAXISQ010000072.1:0-7210 GCA_034680505.1 Noviherbaspirillum sp. | reverse complement strand
GATAAGAGATCCTCAGAATTAATGGATGGATGACCTGAGACATTACGCCGGCTGCTGGAATCTTCAGGGAAGAGTTGGCCGGGCAAGGTAGACGAATTGCCGTTCGTTCTGAAAACATCAAAGTCCTCACCACGTTCATGCTGCATGAACTGTGTAGGCGGTATTTTCTTATCAGGTGGTTGATTACTCATAACTTGTTCGTGCTCATATCTTGCCTAAATGATGCTCAAGTAAGTGTACTCCATAGCTTGCAGTCCGATTTGAATGGACGGTATCAATCACACTCTTCCTACTTAGCTGATTAACGCTTTATTCGCCTTAGTCTTCTTTATAAAAAAATTGCTAATTAATTAATAAACTTGTACAGATTTTGTTTGATGCGCTACTTAGTTCGCCAAATAATATTATATGATGTAATATATTATTAATTCCTTATTTATTATCTTTAAGATAAAACTAATCTTCCTTATCTTAAGTAGTCAGATCAATAAATAGCATGGGCTTTTTAAAAGGAGTGTGTCATGCAACTTGTATGTCCAGATTGTTTTGCGAAGAATCGTGTGCCAGATGAGCGCTTGAATGATCATCCAGTTTGTGGAAAGTGCGGACATGAATTAATGCAAGCAGAGCCAGTTGCATTGAACGATGAAAGCTTTGCAAAGTACACAGAAGGATCGGATTTGCCGGTACTGGTTGATTTTTGGGCTGAGTGGTGCGGACCTTGCAAAATGATGGGGCCACAATTTGTAGCAGCGGCTAAGCAATTACCGCAAGTGCGTTTTGCAAAACTCGATACGGAAGCAGCACCTAAGACAAGTATGCGTTATCGAATCAGAAGTATTCCCACCATGGCCTTATTTAAAAATGGTGTGGAGATTGCCCGTATGAGTGGTGCACTATCAGCGGCAGACATTATTCGATGGGTAAAAACACAAAATGTGCAATGAAGATAGTTAAATAACTAAACCTCTTTATCAGTATCTAAAAATTTTCTTAATTTCATCTACTTATATTTTAATCACCATGGCTTATACAGAAAAATTTCAACAACTTGCGGATGCCGCAATTTCTCGTGTCAATGGAGTCTTGCCAGAAGAAGTCAATAATTTAATTGCTGCAGGTGGTATTGCTTTAGACATTCGAGACAAAGAAGAACATGATGTTGATCATATTGCAGGATCAGTACATGTTAGTCGCGGAAAATTAGAGATGAATATTGAAGAAGCAATTCCCAACCTAGATACATTAATTATGTGCTACTGCAATGCGAATAATCGCGGTGCGCTTTCAGCAGACACACTACAAAAAATGGGCTACAAAAATGCAAAATTTATTGCAGGTGGACTAAAAGCATATCGCGCACTTGAGACAGTAAAATAAAAAACAACATAGTAAGAAATAACATAATAAGCAGAGACGTAACAAGCAACAAAGACTGGATTGATAAAGCTAATTTATATTTTTCAGGAGCTTATATGAAATTTTTACAACCATCATCATGTGAAATTATTCCGCGTAACCAATTGGGAATTATGTTTGTGCGAGGAGTCGTAGGCCTAGTACTCATGGCATGGTCATTTGAATTTCTAGTGAGCTTGCCTTTGCTAGGTTTTTCTATGTTGGGTATTTCTATTTTTTTACTCAAAGGCTGTCCAGCATGTTGGGGTATGCACATGGTGAATATCGCTCGCAATAAAATAAAAGCTAAATCAAAGGTTGATGAGAAAATCTCTGATAATGAAGAAGCAATAGTCAAACGTCCTTACCAACCTAAGGACATGGCAGAACATTTATTCCCGCCAGAAGATGTGGCTCGCTTTCGTCGAGAACGGCAGGCTAAAGAAAATGACTTAAGTATTCAACAGAAAGATTCCTATGTCTGATAAACGCGTTAGTGTCAGTCTCAAGCAGCAGCAAGATTATCGCTTTGAAGTTAAATTTGCTGAGCATATGCCAGTACTCATTTCTGATGAGCCAGAGCCACTAGGGGCAGGCACTGGGCCATCACCAGTACAAATGCTCTGTGCTGCAGTAGGTAATTGTTTATCAGATTCTTTGTTATTCGCATTTCGTAAATTTAAACAAGTGCCAGAGCCTATGCAATGCGTAGTCACTGCAGAGGTGGGTCGTAATCCTGAAAATAGATTACGTGTTTTAAACATGAACGCGCGATTAGAACTAGGCGTTCCTAGTAATGAACTCGAACAACTCGAGCGCGTGTTAGGACAATTTGAAGCTTTTTGTACTGTGACCCAAAGTGTAGGGCTAGGCATACCCATTACGATTGAAGTTTTTGATAGTCAGGGTCAGCAAGTTAAATAAAAAAATTTGAGTCTATAAAAATATGTTTAAACCTAACCCTTGTTTGTAAGATAAAGTTGGAGATTAATAATGGATACCTTTGATCCCGTAGTGTTGGCTCGCATTCAGTTTGCCTCTAATGTAACTTTCCATATACTGTTTCCCACAATTAGCATAGCGATGGGATGGTTTTTATTATTTTTTAAAACACGATTTGTAGCAACCGGCAAACAGTTTTGGATGGATGCTTACCAATTTTGGATAAAAATATTCGCACTCACATTTGCCTTAGGTGTCGTCAGTGGAATTACGATGAGTTTTCAGTTTGGTACAAACTGGCCTGGTTTTATGAATGCTGTAGGTAATGTTGCAGGACCATTGCTTGCCTATGAAGTACTGACTGCTTTCTTTTTAGAAGCAACCATGTTGGGCATTATGTTATTTGGTCGTGGCCGGGTTAGTGAACGCGTTCATACCATAGCGACTTGGTTAGTCGCATTGGGAACGACTGCATCAGCATTTTGGATCTTAGCGCTCAATTCGTGGATGCATACACCCGCAGGCGTGGAAATGATTGATGGACAAGCGCATGTAATAAGTTGGATGGCAGTGATTTTTAATCCTTCTTTCCCGTATCGCTTTACGCACATGTTGATCGCATCAGGCTTAACGGGTTCGTTTTTATTAGCTGGTATTAGTGCATATCGTTGGCTACAAAATAATCGCACACCTGATGTTATTGCTTCCTTGCGCACTGGTATTTTTGTTGCAGCCTTTTTGATTCCCATTCAAATCTGGGTAGGGGATATGCATGGCCTCAACACCTTGCAGCATCAACCTGCGAAATTAGCTGCCATGGAAGGCATATGGGAAACACAGCAAGGTGTGCCAGCAGTGCTGTTTGCTATTCCAGATCAAAGTACACAATCGAATCATTTTGAAATTGCTATTCCTAAGCTCGCCTCACTCTATTTAACGCATGATTGGAATGGTGAAGTGCAGGGCATCAAAGCGTTTGGTGATAAACATCCACCTGTTGGTCCTGTGTTCTGGGCATTCCGCATCATGGTGGGAATGGGTTTACTCATGTTAGCAGTCAGTTGGTTTGCTACCTATGAATTGAAATTTAAAAAGAGCTTATCAAAACATACAGCTAAGATTTTAGTTTTCATGACCTTTGCAGGATGGATCGCTCTTGTTTCAGGCTGGTATGTAACAGAAGTAGGACGTCAACCTTGGTTAGTACAGGGTCTATTAACGACTGCACAAGCAGCATCTTCTGTTCCTAGCGGTAGTATCGCTCTCACATTGGCGATGTATCTAACGCTCTATGCAGCCTTATTATCTGCCTATATATCTGTCGTGTTCTATTTAGCGAAAAAAGCTGTCGGTGAGAATCAAGTACATGGAGTTGACATGGAAGGAGCTCAGCATGCTTGAATTCGGCATTGATATGACCAGCCCTGCAGGTTGGTTACCTTTAGTGTTTGCTGTTGTGATGGCATTAGCTATGCTTGCTTATGTCATTCTCGATGGTTATGACTTAGGGGTAGGTGTGTTGTTAGACAGCGCAGACAGCGTACAACAAAAAGACAGCATGATTGCAAGCATAGGCCCTTTTTGGGATGCGAATGAAACATGGTTAGTATTAGGTGTCGGTGTATTGTTGGTGGGATTTCCGCTTGCACACGGCGTCATACTGGGCGCTTTATATTTGCCTGTCGCCTTAATGTTATTTTCACTGACCTTACGTGGCGTTGCCTTTGACTTTAGGGTCAAAGCTAAAACCCATCATCGTCCTTTGTGGGATAAAGCGTTTTACTTTGGTTCCATGCTTGCTTCTTGGTCGCAGGGATTCATGTTAGGTCAACTTATCACGGGCTTTAAGCAAGATACGGCAGGTTATTTGTTTAGTACATTGATTGGTTTTTGTTTGGTCTTTGCATACCGACTATTAGGTGCAGGTTGGTTAATCATGAAGTCCGAAGGTGCTTTGCAATTACGTGCGGTTGCATGGGCTAAGGGAAGTTTGTTTTTAACTGCAGCGGGTGTATTCGCTATTTCTATTGCTACGCCATGGGTCAGTCCACGTATTTTCGATAAATGGTTTAGTTTTCCTAACGTGCTGATGCTGTTTCCTATTCCTGCGATGACAGTTGCTTTGTTTTTTATCATCGCACGTAGCTTGTCACGTTTACCAACCAGACTAGAACAAGGTAATCAATACGGCGCAGCTGTCCCCTTTGCGAGTACCGTAGGTGTATTTCTTTTATCTTTTTATGGTCTAGCCTATAGTTTGTTTCCTTGGCTGGTTATAGACAAACTCAATATCTGGCAAGCTGCCAGTTCAACCGAAGCACTATTCGTGATTTTTTATGGGGTAGTAGTTGTTTTCCCCGTCATCATTGGCTATACCGTCTATGCTTACCGCGTGTTTTGGGGTAAATCTACGAATCTCAGTTATTAAAAATCACATAAATCACTGTGTTGGCTATCTTTAAGCATGTAGCTACAGAAGCCAACGCAGCCTTCTTTAAGCTTTTATAAAGCACTACAACACAAAGCTTACTTTTGCTTTATTTGCAAAATCCTAAGCATAGAATTCCTACTGGCAAAGCTAGTCATAACATGAGAGACTGCGAATAGTTCTCAATTACTAGCACTACTTATGTCAGACCCTAGCCACAACACACTCAATCAATTAGCTGAAGGTGACAGCGCATGGATCACCGATATCGATGTCAGCGAAGAGCTGGGTCGTCGGTTAACCGCGTTGGGTTTGAGTATTGGTAAACAAGTGCGTGTTTTAAGACGCGCTGCATTCAATGGTCCTTTGCATTTAAGAACCGGTAACACGGAATTAATGATGCGCCTGCCCGATGCGCAACGCATACACATCTCTCACGTGACAAAACAATGAAACGTATCGCCATGTTAGGCATGCCGAACACCGGCAAGTCCACACTTTTTAATCGCTTAACGGGATCGCATGCCAAGGTAGGAAATTGGCCAGGTCTTACTGTTGATCTCATGACAGCGCGCTTATTAATCGGCGATCAAATGGTGCAGCTAGTAGATCTGCCTGGCATCTATGATATTGATGGCTACAGTGAAGACGAGCGAGTCGTCACACGCTTTATCGCAGAGAACACAATCGATATCGGTTTATTTGTTTTGAATGTCACGCAATTAGATCGTCAGTTACCTTTGTTATTACAAGTTCTAAATCAAAATTTTCCAGTTGTCGTCGTATTGAATATGGCGGATGAAGCCAGTGCACTGGGAATTAGCATTGATCCAGTATCACTTGCTGCTGGGTTAGGTGTGCCAGTGTGTTTGTTGTCTGCTAAATATGGACAAGGCATGGAACAACTCATGGCTAGCTTGCGAGCAGAGATTGTTCATTCAGCACAGACAGAGAAAGTTGAAAGACCAGCACGTCCATCACGCTTAGAATTTTTAGAAGCTACGGTAAAGTCTAGTGTGCAAATTCCTATCGTGATGTCTACCACACGCACTGAAAAAATCGATAAAGTTTTATTGAATACGTGGTTGGGTTTGCCGCTATTTTTTCTTGTGATGTTCTTATTATTTGAACTGGTGTTTGCAGTTGGCAAACCAATTCAAGATCTTTTTGCATGGGGCTTCGCAGAAATTAGAGTGGCAGCATTAGAGCCTTTGGTACAAACACTGCCATTACTGTTGCAAGGCTTATTGCTAGACGGTGTGTATAACGGTTTAAGCACAGTGGCTAGTTTTGTGCCCATCATTATTTTATTTTTTCTTTGTATGGGTGTGGTGGAAGATTCAGGTTATCTCTCGCGAGCAGCATTTCTGATGGATGCACTCATGTCGCGCTTTGGCTTAGACGGTCGCAGCTTTGTCATGTTGTTAATGGGATTTGGCTGTAACGTTCCTGCATTAATGGGAACACGAGTCATACGCTCACGTGGTTTGCGACTCTTAACTATGCTGATAATTCCGTTTTCATTATGCTCAGCGCGTATGCAAGTGTTTGTATTTTTTATCGCAGCATTATTCACAGCACAAGCAGCACCATTGGTCTTGTTTTCGCTCTATGTTGCTAGCATCTTAGCGGCGATGTTGACTTCATTACTATTCAAACGACAGTATGTGAATAATGATCCCTTCATCATAGAAATGCCGCCTTATCGTTTACCTACGCTACGTCAAATCATCGTCAGAGGAACTGCAGAAGTAGGGCATTTTCTAAAACGCGCTACCCGATTCATTGTGGCCGGTGTCGTGTTAGTTTGGTTGCTAACCAATTTCCCGCAAGGTGTTGTTGCAGGTGGACCTGAAACTTGGGCTGGACAAATTGGTGCGCTGTTAGATCCTCTATTAAGCCCCTTAGGTATAGATCCTAAATTAACCATAGCCTTAATCTTTGGCTTTGTTGCGAAAGAAATCGTGATCGGTTCTTTAGCAGTCATTTACGGTCAAGAAGGTGATGCGCTAATTAATTCAATCACCCATCAAATCACATGGATACAAGCCTATAGCTTCATGCTTTTTTCACTCATCTATACGCCTTGCTTATCCACCATTGCAACCATACGCACAGAATCTAAAAGTTTAGGTTTTAGTGTCTTAGCGGTGGTGTGGCCATTAGTGTTGGCTTGGATAGTGAGTTTTCTTTTCTATCAAGTCGCCATACATTTTTTTATCACGTAGGGACGAATAGCGCAGCGCATTTGTCCGAAATAAAAAGATGCCATGCGCCACACTTTGAATCAGCGAGTAGTAGGGCGCAATATATTGCGCCCTACTTTTTATGTTGTTTGCGAAAGATTACGCCTGGCTAATCGTTCTACAAATTCAATTACAGATGTTTTGTTGGCGCGAATAGCTTAGCGACTTCGTACGGAAAAAATTACTCAACAGGATG
>JAXISQ010000071.1:0-7222 GCA_034680505.1 Noviherbaspirillum sp. | reverse complement strand
GTACAAAGCCGCAATAAAAAAAGTGTGACTTTGAATATGAAAGATCAGCGTGCACAAGACATCGCACGTAAGCTCGCACTAGAAGCCGACATCATCATAGAAAATTACCGACCTGGTGTGTTGGAAAAATGGAATTTAGGCTACGAACAACTCAAGGCCATTAATCCTGCCACTATCATGGTGCGCTTATCTGGTTATGGTCAAACTGGCCCCATGCGTGATGCACCAGGCTTTGGTGCAATTGGTGAATCTATGGGTGGGATACGTTATGTATCTGGCCATCCTGATAGACCACCAGTACGCATAGGAATTTCTATTGGCGACTCTATCGCTGCCTTGCATGGAGCAATTGGTGCATTAATGGCCTTGCGCCATCGTGATACCACTGGTGGTCGATGGAATGGTCAGCAAGGTGATGCCTCACAGTCAGGGCAAGGACAAATGGTCGATGTCGCTTTATATGAGGCGGTGTTTAATCTCATGGAATCTATGGTGCCGGAATATGATCATGCTGGCGTAGTACGTGAACGCACTGGCGGTGCTTTACCTGGCATCGTTCCATCGAATACGTATACGACAGGTGATGGTGAAAACATCGTCATCGCTGGTAATGGCGATGCAATATTTAAACGACTCATGCGTGCTATTGATAGAGCAGACTTAGCTGATGATCCTATATTAGCTAACAATGCAGGTCGTGTTACGCGAGCTGAAGAAATTGATGCAGTCATACAAGCTTGGTGTGAAACGCAAAATATTGATGATGCATTAAGCAAGCTAAAACAAGCTGATGTACCTGTGTCTAAAATTTATTCAGTACGTGACATGGTCACAGATCCGCAATTTCTTGCGCGACAAATGTTAGAGCAACATCAATTCAAAGATGGCACTCCCATCACCATGCCGGCAATCACACCAAAATTTTCTGAAACACCAGGCAGCACACGCTGGCTAGGTCCTGACTTAGGTGAACATAATCATGAAGTACTACGTGCTTTAGGTTATGCGGATGCTGAAATCACTGAATTAAAAAATAACGGCGTCATTTAAAGTCGCTTCTCATTTTCTTCCAACTGCAAAAGAAAATGGCATGCCATGCATGCCGGCTAACTATTTTTTTCTGACTTTTTTCTTACTTCATCTCATCGTAAGACTAGTAGTGATACGGCCTGATTAATTTGCGCAGGCTTTGATGACATCACTGCGGTAAAAATTTCCTCTTTTTCCTCTTCGGATAAATCTTAATTATTCCTTCATAGGAAGTTAATAGGGTTGAATGCCATTCATCTTTCGGAACTTATGTTCGGCTATAGAACACTCAAATTTAGCAAGTAATTAACTCAAGGAAATATTTCAACTAACTTGCCAAATCCGATTAACTCTATGGAATGCAAACATCATGGGTCCAACTAAAAAATTGACATCAATTGATTCGACTATCGGGAAAAATTCAAAAGCTGAGATGGATAATAAATTAACAAGTCAGACCTCTCAAGAAAATGAAAAGTTTAAGAATAAAACCAGAGATGGAATTACACGACGAAATGCAATCCTTAGAAAAATAAAAGAATGGCCGCCTATTAATGAGTCTGGTATGACGGATAAATTATCTGATTCCACTAATGGCCTGAAGAAAATACCTAAGCCACTTCCTGACTTGCCGCATGGTGGATTGAACTTAAAAGTGCGTCAAACTAAGCCACTACCCCCAGTACCTACAACGCATCAGCCACTGCCGCAGATTCATTCTCAACCACTATCCAAGCACCAGCCACAACAACCACAACCCCAAATAGCTATTCTCGCTAAAACATTAGATGTGGGATTGATAGTCAAACAAATGAAGTTATTTAAAAATGCAATTAACTCTCAAGATAGCAGTCAGGCCGAGCTATTGGCTGAGCAGTTAAATAAATACGCATCTGATGATAAAAAAATATCAGCAGATATCTGCCGTAAATTTGCGATCAATATAGAGAAATTAGCTAGCCCCAATTTCAAATTCACGCCTGAAATTAAGCAGTCATTAATTCAATTTTCTTCAGCTTGGATAGCTATGAAGTCTGCTCAAGGAGATCCGAAGGGGTCGGCATGGGATATTGTTATTAATACTATGGCGCTATCAGTTCAGAAAAAATCCAAAGAGTGGGGTATGGAATTTTAAGACTAGTTGTTAGTAATAATTTGTTCAAGTTTTTCTGTATCAGCACAAAACAAGCGTATGCCTTCAGCCAGTTTTTCAGTTGCCATAGCATCTGCATTCAACATGAATCTGAATGCTTTTTCATCGCAGTGAATTTTTTCACCAGAACTTTGCAAGGCCTGTTCTGGTGAAAGTTTGCGAGTGATTTTTTCATCACTCTGCGCTAGTTTTTGTAATAATTCAGGGCTAATAGTGAGTAAATCACAACCAGCTAATTCAATAATTTGTGAGGTGTTACGAAAGCTGGCACCCATGACTTCAGTCTTATAACCAAACTTTTTATAGTAAGCATAAATACGTTTTACCGACTGCACACCGGGGTCTTGTTCTCCACTGTATTCTTCACCGGTTGATTTCTTAAACCAATCATAAATACGCCCTACAAATGGCGAGATAAGCTGAGCGCCTGCTTCAGCACAAGCTATCGCCTGCGGCAAAGAAAATAGTAAGGTCATGTTGCAGCGTATGCCTTCTTTTTCTAAGACTTCAGCGGCGCGTATGCCTTCCCAAGTTGAAGCAATTTTAATTAAGACGCGTTCACGCGGTATGCCAGCAGCTTCATACAATGCAATCAGTGTGCGCCCTTTTTCTATCGTAGCTTGGGTATCAAAAGAGAGGCGTGCATCAGTTTCAGTTGAAACGCGACCGGGAATGATGTCTAGAATTTTTAATCCAAATGCAATCAACAAATGGTCAATGATGACGCTCGTTGATTGACCTTTATGTGCTTGCAATGCCTGATCAAGCAGGGGTCTATATTCTGGTTTTTGTACTGCTTTGAGTATGAGTGAGGGATTAGTCGTCGCATCCTGCGGAGCAAATGCTTGCATGCTTTGAAAATCGCCTGTATCGGCAACGACGGTGGTGAACTGTTTTAACTGATCCAGCTGACTCATAATAAATCACGTTTTGTTAGATGAAAGAACATTATTGTACGCAATCTTGTGCGATCAATATTATTTGTTAGTGTGTTGCTATTAATTTTCCTGACGAGCTTTAGCAATCAAACCAATCGTTGAGCTGTCATGTTTACCGATTTGCGCTTGGGGTTCTAGTTCAGACAAAATCCGGTTAGCAAGAATTTTTCCTAACTCTACGCCCCATTGATCAAAACTATTTATATCCCATAGCACGCCTTGTATAAACACTTTATGTTCATATAAAGCGATGAGTGCGCCTAGTGAAGTCGGTGTGAGTTTATCTAAGAGTAAGGTATTGCTAGGGCGATTACCTGGAAAATGCTTATGTGCGAGTAGGGCTGAGATTTTTTCTTCAGGCTGTTGTTGCGCTTGCATGTCTGTTCTTACTTCATCTTCGCTCTTACCGCGCATGAGTGCTTCTGATTGAGCAAAACAATTGGCTAGCAAAGCCTGATGCTGTTGGTGATGCGTATGTGATGGTTTTAGCGCTGTAATGAAATCAACTGGAATCACATCAGTGCCTTGATGCAGTAATTGAAAATAAGCGTGTTGTCCGTTGGTGCCGGCACTTCCCCAAATAATTGGCGCAGTTGGCGTATTCAGTGTTTTACCATCACGCGTCACGCGCTTGCCATTGCTCTCCATTTCCAATTGCTGCAAGTAAGTTGGAAATAGCTGCAGGTCTTGGTGATAAGGCGCAATCAGTTGCGAGCTTGTGTGAAAAAACTGGCGATACCACGTAGCGATGAGTGCCAATATCACTGGCATGTTGCGTTCTAGAGGTGCTTGCTGAAAATGCTGATCCATTGCATGTGCGCCCGCTAAAAATTCGCGGAAGTGCTGCATGCCGATAGCAATCGCGAGTGGTAATCCAATCGCCGACCAAATTGAATAACGTCCACCTACCCAATCCCAGAACGGAAACATATTAGTCGTATCAATACCAAATTCATGTACTGCTTTTGCGTTGGTAGAGACCGCAACAAAATGTTGTGCGAGCGAGGTTAAGGAGCCATGTTGCAAAAACCAGTTGCGCGCTGCATGCGCATTGAGCATGGTTTCTTGCGTGGTAAAAGTTTTAGATGCAATGATGAAGAGTGTGGTTTCAGGATCTAAGCCGGTTAGTTTCGCTTCAATGTCATGACCATCGACATTAGACAGGAAATGAAAACGCAGATCAGCTTGCACAAAAGGACGTAATGCAGCACAAGTCATGGCGGGACCTAGATCTGATCCGCCTATACCTATATTCACAATATCGGTAATGCGTTTGCCGCTATAGCCTTTCCAACTTCCACTGCGTATCGCTTCTGAAAAAGCATCTATGCGTGAAAGCACGGACTGTATATCTTGATTAATGTCTTTGCCATCTAGCAGGCACTTTGCGTTTGCAGGTAAACGTAAAGCAGTATGCAGAACAGCACGGTGTTCTGTTGTGTTGATGGCCTCGCCACCGAACATGGCATTACGTTTTTCTTCCAACTGACATGCGCGCGCCCAGTCAGTCAATAGACTTAGCGTTTGGTCATTGATATGGTTTTTAGAGAAATCTAAAAATAGACCAGCAGCGTCTAATGAAAAACGGTCAAAGCGTTTTGCATCACTATCGAATAGGGTGGAGAGTTGCCAATGTTGCGCTTGTTCATAATGCGAAGCGAGTGCTGACAAACTGTTTGATTTTGTATTTTCTTGAGAGAGCTTGCTCATAGTGCGCGTGATTAAAGCGTTCCTTGGGAAACGAATAACCGAACTATACGGTAATTGGACACAATGCCCTGTTTTTGCTGGCTTTTTGATGGCCTAAAGCCATGCGTTAGGTCTAGCAGTGTTAGTTTTTATATAGGCTAATTTTCAAATTTTAGCGTCTATTTTTTTTAATAAGAAATATTTCCACTAAGCCAATTAGTTTCACCGAGTACCCTTGAAGCCACAAAAAGTGTTCGATTGATAACAAAAGTGTGCGAAAAATGCTATAGTTTGTTGTCAATTTAGAATTATTTCCCTGCCAGCTAGCGTATCTGTGTTTTACGCTCGTTTCTTGAGCAAGAGGAAATCAGGGTAAACAGGGGGAGGTGAAGTGCAAGTTTATTCAAATACCATCCGCGATTTATATGCATTAGCCGAATACGCTACGCCAGATCAATTTCTCACTCAGGCCATTGCCTTACTCAAAACTTGGATTCGTTTTGATGGCGTTTTATTTGGCACTGGTGAAGCAAAGTTGATGAAAAAAGAGATAACTGAGTTAAATCCCAACCATCAAGAAATTGAAAATCAACGAGACCAACATGATCGACAAGAACAGCGGGAGCCCATCCCACATTCTGTGCTATTTGGAAAAAACTCCCCTATTAAATTCAATGAAGATTTATTAGTGCGTGGCTATCGAGATGCGCCGCATGCTCCAGTGCGCGGTGGTATACGTAAAATTTATAGAAAATCCTCTAACAAAAAAAATAATGAGCAAAGTGCTAGTACTAGGACGCACAGATCCACTAATCCGCTGTCTTTAATTCAAGAATTAAATCTATGTCATGTCATCGTCGTTGGTGATGATGCTTCTAAAATCAAACCTGCGCGTTGGATGGTGCTGTATCGCCGACATGATGTGAGATTTTCTCAAAGCGATGCAGCACATTTACATGGACTATGGACCCATCTCTCACGTGCATTAGTTTTAAATCGTACACGTCATCACCAACGTAAATCAATAGAACACGACAAAGATGCAGCAGCTAGTGGTCTTATCTCTATGGAAGGTCAGATACAAATCGCAGATGCACGTTTTTATGAATTATTAGATCATGAGTGGCCTATTTTATCGCCGGAGTCTTTACCTGAAATTGCGATGGAAGTACTGCGAGCTGGTAAAGTTTTTCGAGGAGAAAAAATTGAAATCACTCTCATACAGAGACATGGATTTAATCGCTGCCGTATCATCCCTATAAAGAATTTAGACTTTCTATCACCAAGGGAATTTGTGATAGCAAGGCGATTTTCTAACGGCATGAGTCATAAACAAATTGCACGTGAGTTGGGCATATCGCATCACACCGTAAGAAATCAGTTAGCCCATACTTATCGCAAACTGAATGTGCATGACAAAGTATCGTTGTTTGACTTTCTTAGAACGAATGGTTTGAATAATTAATCCTATAGAATATCGTCTGTATTGATTAAGGCGATATGACATGACACAAGATGAACTCAAACAAGCCGTGGCTCGCGCGGCCCTCAATTACGTGGTGGATGGTGCCATTATTGGTGTTGGCACTGGGTCTACTGCCAATTTTTTTATTGATGAGCTTGGGAAAATTAAAGAGCGCATCAAGGGCGCCGTTGCATCGTCGGAAGCGACTGCTGCACGGCTAAAATCTCACGGTATCCCTGTCTTTGATTTAAATGAAATCACCCACATGCCGGTCTATATAGATGGCGCAGATGAAATTGATGCGAGTGGCGCCATGATTAAAGGTGGTGGTGGTGCGTTAACCCGTGAAAAAATTGTCGCATCAGTAGCTGAGAAATTTGTTTGTATAGCAGATGGTTCTAAATTGGTTGATGTCATGGGTACGTTTGCTTTGCCAGTTGAAGTCATTCCTATGGCACAGGCAGTAGTGAGTCGAGCGTTAAAGCGAATGGGTGCTACACCGGTATTACGTTTAAAAGAAGGTGTGCCTTATGTCACAGATAATGGCTGCTTCATTATTGATGCTGCTGGGTTACGTATAACGCAACCTGCAAACCTTGAACAACAAATCAATGATTTACCAGGTGTCGTTACCAACGGATTATTTGCACGTAAAGGTGCGAACGTGTGTTTGTTGGGTATGGCGGATGGTGTAAAGACGATGACGTTTTAAAAAATGTTTTAACGTTCATTGCGTACGATTACGCTACGCTAATCGTACCTACGAATCCGTAACGCATAAAATGACTTATCTACACCTAAAGGTGCGAATGTATGTTTGCTGGGAATGGCGGACGGTGTAAAAACGATGACGTTCTAAAAAAATTTCTAATGAAATAATTGTAGGGTCGATTAGCGCAGCGCAATCGGCCGCACGTTTTTAAATGTCTTTCGTACGATTACGCTGCG
>JAXISQ010000070.1:0-7283 GCA_034680505.1 Noviherbaspirillum sp. | reverse complement strand
TACATCTTTACCTAGTGTGATTGGATGGCCTATATCAGTGTGCAGCACGCTATTTTCTTGAATATTCGAGTTTTCACCGATCGTAATCAACTCGTTATCGCCACGTAGAATTGCACCAAACCAGATGCTGACATTGGCTTCTATGACGACATTACCTATGACAGTGGCACTATCCGTGATGTAGGCACTAGGATCGATGCGAGGCAAAACTGAACCTAATTGATAGATGGGCATAATATTTAATTAAAATACGGTTTGTGGTATGAAGTTTCTATTTTAAACCGCCCGCGGCAGAATGCGCAGGCCTCACCATAAGATGAGTTGATTGTGCATGCTTTTACTGAATGTCGTGCTGCTGCATTAAGCTTGTTGAAGGAACGTGATGTGACTTCCAAAGTGGAAGGCGTGCGAGCATGGGCTGCAGCCTTTCGACAGCAACAAATAGTACTCGATACAACATGGACTAGTACTGAGGTCGTGTCAGTGCCAGGCCGTCCTGATAAACCACTCTTGGTATCGCCGCGCTTATTAGAGCGACGTTCTATGGCGACCGAAGAAGGGCGCGCCATCTTAATTCATGCATTAGCGCACATAGAATTTAATGCCATCAATCTCGCCTTAGATGCAGTGTGGCGATTCGCCAATATGCCCGTTGCTTATTATGTAGATTGGTGCCGCGTGGCAGATGAAGAGGCTTATCATTTTTCTTTGTTAAATGCACATTTACAAACACTTGGTTATGCCTATGGAGATTTTAATGCGCATAACACTTTATGGGAGATGGCAGAAAAAACTAAGGATGATGTGTTAGCGCGTATTGCTTTGGTTCCGAGAACTATGGAAGCACGCGGTTTAGATGCAACGCCTTTAGTACGTGCAAAAATTTTACAAGTAGGCGATGTTAAAGCGGCAGACATACTGAGTATTATTTTGCATGATGAAGTAGGGCATGTCGCAGTAGGCAATCGTTGGTATGCATACTTGTGTGAAGAACGTCAGTGTGATCCGATATCAACTTATGCAGAATTAGCGCGACGCTATAAAGCACCAGGCTTGAGAGGACCGTTTAATTTACAAGCGCGTCGTGCAGCAGGATTTACCGATGCAGAATTAGACGCACTTCCACATCACAGCCATAATTTTTAATAACCTTACTTACATATACTGTGAGTTTAAGTGGAGGCTTTAGTAGCGCGTTCTTCTTCTTGTAAACGTAACACGCGTCGTTGTACTTTGCCGGTTGTGGTCATGGGCAGTTGAGCTATGAATTCAATTTCTTTAGGATATTCATAGGGAGCAAGCAAGCCACGAACATGATTTTGTAAGGCTAGAATTAAAGCAGCATCAGCAGCTTCACTGCGCTTGGTTTCTGGTGTTAATACGATATAAGCTTTAACTAAAGCACCGCGTTCTTGATCAGGTTTAGGTACCACAGCAGCATTTACGACTGCAGGATGTTTAATCAAACAATTTTCGATTTCCGAAGGGCCTATGCGATAGCCAGCTGATTTAAACATATCGTCAGCACGACCTTGATACCAAAGATAACCATCTTCATCACTTTTTGCTAAATCTCCAGTACGACACCAATCACCACTATATTTTTCTTGAGTGGCTTTTGTATTGCCCCAGTATTCAATAAAGAAAACGGGATCAGGATGATTGTGAATATCATTTCTGTGTACAGCGACTTCACCAATCTCACCAACTTTTACTTTATTGCCTTCACTATCAATCACTGCAACTTGATGACCTGGATAGGGCTTGCCCATACTGCCCGCTTTAGCTGGCCATTTCTTCGCGCTATTGCCAACGATGTAGTTGATTTCAGTTTGGCCAAACATTTCATTGACTGTCACACCCAAAGCTTGTTCAGTCCAGTTGTAAACAGCATCGCCCACCGCTTCACCTGCACTCATGATGGCACGCAAATGTAATTGATAGTGTTGTCGTGGTGTTAGTACGGCTTTCATCATCATCTTTAGAGCTGTTGGAAACAGAAAGCTGTTCGTGACGCGATATTTCTCCATCAACTTAAAAGCATGTTCAGCCGAGAAGCGTTGACGACTCGCGACGATAGGCATGCCAAAGTAGAGCGTAGGTAGGAGTGCATCAAGTAAGCCACCAGTCCATGCCCAATCAGCGGGAGACCAAAACACATCCTCATGTTGAGGAAACCAGTTTTGTGAAGCTACAAAGCCCGTTAAATTGCCTAACAATGCAGATTGCGGCATGAGTGCGCCTTTAGGTGCCCCTGTCGTACCACTGGTGTAAATCAAAATTGCTGGATCTGAGAATTTTGTTTTTACTGGTGTGAAGTTTGTGTCTGCCTTCTGCATCACGGTTTGCCAATCTATGCTATCGGTTGTATGACAATCAACGGCAATGACATGTTGTAGAGCAGGGCAAGCATTTTTTATTTTTTGTAGATTGTCACTGCCAGTCGCATCAGTGATGGCAACTAGCGCAGCACTATCTTGTAAGCGATACTCCAATGCTTCTGGTCCGAATAAGACTGACATGGGCATTGCAATCGCACCTAATTGATGGCAAGCGATATGACATACCGCTACTTCAGGTCGTTGCGGTAAGACGATAGCAACCCGTGTGCCGCGTGTTACGCCATAGCTTCGCAAAACATGTGACAAACGATTTGCATCCGCTTGTAGTTGTGCATAAGTGGTGACGCTATCGCCGTGTTCAGCATCATCACAATAAATAGCAATACGATCAGGGTCATTTGCCCAGCGCGCGCAACACCATGCGGCGATATTAAAATCCTCAGGCACATGCCAGCGATATTGTTCATACAGCGATGCATACTGATCGACTGTGTTATCAGTGGCTTGCGACTGCTGAGGATGAGATAGAAGCGAAGATTTAGTCATAATCGCTCCAGTATAATGGCTTCTTCCTTACAGGCCCTAGCTATGAAAACTCATCGTTCTGAATTTATCAACTTACGTGGCTTACGCACGCATGTCATGCATTGGGGTGCAGAAGATGCGCCTAAAATTTTTATGCAGCATGGTTGGATGGATGTGGCTGCTTCATTTCAATTTGTGGTTGACTGCTTACAGCAAGATTGGCATGTGATTGCGCATGACTGGCGTGGTTTCGGATTAACTGAACGTGCACAAGCAGATTGTTATTGGTTTGCAGATTACTTGGGTGACTTAGATGCATTGCTTACGCATTATTCTCCCGATGCGCCAGTTAATTTACTCGGTCATAGCATGGGCGGTAATGTCGCAACTTTATATGCTGGTGTGAGACCTGAGCGTGTCGCTAAGCTAGTTAATTTAGAAGGTTTTGGTTTACCTGCAACGCAACCTGAACAAGCACCAGAACGTTATGCAACATGGTTAAACGAACTTCGCGTTCCACCGACTATGAAAAGCTATGCAAGTAAGCAAGCAGTAGCACAACGTTTAATGAAAACCAATCCGCGTTTATTACCTGAACGTGCTGACTATCTTGCTCAGCATTGGGCTGCGCCGGATGTAAATGGAGAGTGGCATATTTTGGGTGATCCCGCGCATAAAATAACCAGTGCAATGCTTTACCGAGTTGATGAAGCAATGGCATGTTGGGCAAAAATTCAAGCGCCAGTTTTATGGATGGAAGCCAGTGATACCGATATTTGGCGTTGGATGGGACCGAAAGACACTGCACGTTGTGAGATAGATCGCCGTTTGCAAGTCATCCCGAATTGCCAACAAGCCTTGATAGAAGATGCAGGGCATATGTTGCATCATGATCAGCCCGAAGAGCTCGCTAAACTGATAGAACCGTTCTTTTTATCTTGAGCAGATCACGGCGTTTTTCTGGAAAGCGTAGAATGAGGTCTGGCTTCTTTTATAAATGGTTTTAGCAAGCATGCTGAACGTAGATTTACATTGTCATTCTCATTTTTCAGATGGTGTTTTTGCACCTGCTGAATTAGCAGTGCGTGCACAAGCGCAAGGTGTTGATGTTTGGGCACTGACTGATCATGATGAAATTGGTGGCATACCTGAAGCGCGCAAGGCTGCATCAGATGTTGGTTTGCAATTTATCGCCGGTGTAGAAATTTCTATCACTTGGGCAAATAAAACTGTGCACATCGTTGGCTTGAACATAGACGAAAACAGCACTGAATTGCGACAAGGATTAGCTTCAATAAAAAGCGGTCGCTCTGAACGCGGCCAAGAAATGGCAGCGGAACTCGCTAAGGTTGGGATTCACGGTTCTTATGAAGGTGCTGTCAAATATGCAGATCATCCGGCTTCTTTATCACGTACGCATTTTGCACGCTACATCGTCGAGTTGGGATTGCATGACACTGTAGGCGAGGTATTTCGTCATTATCTTGCAGAAGGAAAGCCCGGCTTTGTACCGCATCGTTGGGGCACCTTAGCCAATGCTGTGAAATGGATACACGCTGCAGGTGGTCGTGCAGTGGTCGCGCATCCAGGCCGTTATGATTTTAATCAGCTAGCTCTAGACGCCATGCTTGATGAATTTTGTAGCTTGGGCGGTGAAGGAATAGAAGTGGTGACCGGTAGTCACACGCCAGCTCAATATCAAGAATTTGCCAAGGTCGCCCAGCACTATGGATTATTGGCTTCACGTGGTTCAGATTTTCATGGGCCAGATGAGTCAAATTATGATTTGGGCAGCTTGCCTCCACTTCCTGCAGGACTTAAGACTATCTGGCATGATTGGCATGTCGATTGATTGTTAAATTGATATTAATGCTGAGATTGCTCTTTAGAGAATAGATTTTGAGTCTAGCTTAAGCCTCTAGATTCTAAGACTAGCTCTTGAAAAAATTCTCCGCGCCCAGATATTTAGTTCGCCGACTAGTCCGCGTCAATTAATTGGATTGAGTTGGTTATTTTTCCGACTTCGCTTGGAGCATCCAATCTATGAAAAGAATTTTCTTATTTGTTCTGACTAATATCGCTGTGATTGCGGTGATGACGATTATCTTATCTGTATTGGGTATTGATCGTTATCTGACAGCGCAAGGTTTGAATGTGCCTATGCTATTGGCTTATTCGCTAGTAGCTGGTTTTACAGGTTCGATTTTTTCTTTGCTCATTAGTAAACCTATGGCGAAGTGGTCGACAGGTGCGCAAGTGATTGAGCATCCATCGAACTCGACAGAACAGTGGTTAGTAGAAACGGTGCGCAGACTTGCAGACCGCGCTGGTATTGGAATGCCTGAAGTCGCTGTGTATGAAGGAGAGCCGAATGCATTTGCGACGGGTGCATTTAAGAATGATGCATTGGTGGCGGTATCGAATGGTTTGTTAGCGAATATGACACGCGAGGAAGTAGAAGCCGTGTTAGGTCATGAGATCGCTCACATTGCAAATGGTGACATGGTGACGCTAACTTTGATACAGGGTGTGTTGAATACCTTTGTGATTTTTCTCTCTCGCATAGTAGGTTATGCAGTCGATCGTGCTTTAGCGCGCAACAGTGATGATGCACCTGGCATGGGCTATATGATCACCGTGATTGTGTGCCAAATCGTGTTTGGTATTATGGCCTCGATGATTGTGGCGTGGTTCTCACGTTATCGCGAATTTCGCGCTGATGCGGGTTCATCGCACTTACTTGGTGGACCACAGCCTATGATGAATGCGTTAGCAAGATTGCGAAGCATGCAAGAAAGTCATTTGCCGCAATCGGTAGCAGCCTTTGGTATTGCGCAATCAGGTGGATTCTTCTCTTTGTTTGCTACGCATCCACCGCTAGAAGAAAGAATTGCCGCTTTACAGAGACAACACTAATTTACTTTTCACTTCATGCACGACAGCCAACTGGCTGTCGTATTTTTTTATATCTATGATTTGCTAGAAATATGAGTCAGTTTTTTCAAATTCACCCAGATAATCCGCAACACCGTTTAATCAAACAAGCGGCGCAAATTGTGGGTGCGGGTGGCATCATCGCTTTGCCTACTGACTCTAGTTATGCACTAGTTTGTCATCTCGATGATAAGAATGCAGTTGAGCGTTTACGACGGATACGAGAAATTGATGATAAACATCATTTGACTTTACTTTGTAGAGATTTGTCAGACATTGCCAATTACGCCAAAGTAGATAATCGTCAGTATCGTTTGTTGAAATCTGCCACGCCAGGGCCTTATACCTTTATTCTAGAAGCCACCAAAGAAGTACCTAGGCGGCTCTCCCATCCCTCACGCAAAACCATAGGTTTACGTGTTCCACAGCATGCGATAGCGCAAGCACTGTTAGAAGAATTAGGTCAGCCCTTAATTGGCACTACCCTGATGTTGCCGGGTGAAGTTTTACCTTTGAATGATCCGGAAGAAATTCGTGAGCATCTTGAAAAGCAGTTAGATTGTGTGATTGATGGTGGAGGTTGCAGTCTAGAGCCCACCACAGTGGTGGATTTGACTGGTTCAGAGCCGGTTGTACTGCGCGAAGGACGTGGCGCAATAGGACTCTTTGCATAAGTCGAATTTCTAGCTGTTCCCTCTGATAAAATCGAGCCGATGAACGATATAGTCCAAGCAATTGCAGTCAACGCACTGCCCATACTCTTTGCGATTACCTTGCATGAAGCGGCGCATGCCTATGCAGCCAAGCATTTTGGCGACCTGACAGCCTATGCACAGGGACGCATGAGTTTGAACCCCATTAAGCATATCGATTTATTTGGCACGATATTAATACCGTTAGCCTTAGCGCTTTTAAAGAGTCCGTTTATATTTGGTTATGCCAAACCAGTGCCTGTCGATTTTTCACGTTTGCGCAATCCCAAGCGTGATATGGCATGGGTTGCCTTAGCGGGTCCAGCAGCTAATCTCATCATGGCCTTGATGTGGATGGTGGTGTTTTATTCACTCGATGCTGCAGCGGTAGATGAAGAATATTTTTTTCTGGTCGCCAAAGCCGGTGTTTTTATTAATTTAGTTTTATTTGCTTTTAATCTTTTTCCTTTGCCCCCTTTGGATGGCGGAAGAATTATGACCAGTATTTTGCCCATGCATTATGCGATTAAATTTGCACGCATAGAGCCCTATGGTTTTTTCATCGTGCTTGGCATGATGATGTTGAATTTGCTGCACTATTGGATGGTGCCTGTAATTGGCGCTGCGAATATCGTATTAAATCTGCTTGTTTATCCCCTTAAATCTCTTTTGAACTGATTCTGCTATGTATCCCGATCGTGTTGTTTCTGGCATGCGTCCCACTGGCGCAATGCATCTTGGTCATTATCACGGTGCTTTAAAAAACTGGGTGAGTCTGCAATCTGAGCAT
>JAXISQ010000069.1:0-7379 GCA_034680505.1 Noviherbaspirillum sp. | reverse complement strand
CTACGAACTTCTGGATCCAGTTTTTTTCTTTCAAATACAGCCGCAAAGAATCCATCTGTATGATGCACATTCGGTAGCATTTTTAAATACGCATCCATTTGCAGATCAATTTTTTGTTCCGTCATAATTGCTGACATATTCACTAAATGAAAATCCTCATGCGCTGCTAGAAATTGTTCTGCAATAGCGTCGTTTTCTTCATCTAACAAACTACAGGTTGCATACACAAGTCGACCACCTGGCTTCACCAGTCGTGCAGCACTATGTAAGATAGAAATTTGTTTTACATTCAGCTCAGCTAAACTTTGCTCAGTTTGGCGCCACTTCACATCGGGGTTGCGACGTAAGGTTCCTAAACCACTGCAAGGTGCATCAACTAATACACGATCAATTTTTCCCGCCAGTCGTTTTACCTTCGCATCATTTTCATGTGCAATTACCACCGGATGCACATTCGAAAGCTGGCTACGTGCTAGACGTGGCTTGAGTTTAGCGAGACGTTTTTCTGAAATATCAAACGCATACAATCTGCCGGTGTTGCGCATCATTGCACCTAATGCCAAAGTCTTTCCACCTGCACCGGCACAAAAGTCCACCACCATCTCACCACGCTTTGCGCCTGTGATTTGTGCTAACAACTGACTTCCTTCATCTTGCACTTCAATCGCACCTTGTTTAAACAAAGGCATGTTTTGCAGAGCAGGTTTTTTTAATAAGCGCAAACCCCAAGCAGAGTAAGGCGTTACAGTAGGCTGCAATCCTGCAACAATTAAATCTTGCATGACTTGCTCACGATTAGCCGTCATCATATTGACGCGCAAATCGAGTGATGCGGATGTATTTAACGCATCAATCACATTCATTGCTTCAGCTTCACCATGCTGTCGTATCAATCGATCGACTATCCAACCTGGTGTATTCACGCGTATCGCTAAAGGCAAGGTGCTGCGATCTATTGCCATCATGTGCTGCAACCAAATTGCTTCTTGTTCGCTTAAACCACCAATTGAATCTGTTCCAACTGAATCAGCTAAACCAAGTAAAGCCATACGTCGCATGAGCGATCCTGAACCACTTTCAGAAAAATTGGTGTACACCGATTTATTGCGTAAGAGGTTATAAACTGCTTCTGCAATAACACCACGCTCACGTGCACCTAATCGCGCATGATCTTTGAAATAGCGTGACAACACACCATCAGCAGGCCCCGTTAAACGTAATACTTCACGTAATACATCTTCCGTACTATTTGTTACTGCAGGTGGTAATCTCACGCCTGACCTCTTGCAAATAATTTATGCATAAACAACCATCCTTTGTCAGACACCATCACGTACCACTTGGCCGTTTACAAATCGCACACGGCCTTCGATAAAATTTTTCACTGCTCGCGGATAAATCACATGCTCTTGTTGCAATACACGTGCTGCTAATGAGTCTTCCGTATCATCAGGTAATACAGCCACACTGGCTTGTTCAATAATAGGACCATGATCTAAATCAGGTGTCACAAAATGCACCGTTGCACCATGTGTTTTTACGCCTGCATCCAAGGCACGTTTGTGTGTTGCTAGACCTGGAAATGCAGGTAACAAGGAGGGATGAATGTTGAGTAAACGACCTTGATAATGCAACACAAAATCTTCAGTGAGTATGCGCATGAACCCTGCCAAGACAATGAGATCGGGGCGATAACTATCAATCACGCGCATTAACTCTGCATCAAACGCTGCTCTATCTGCAAATAGCTGATGATCTACCACTGCAGTTGCAATCCCAAATTCAGCTGCAGTAGTTAAGCCACCTGCATTGGGACGATTGCTAATAACAGCAGCCATGGTCACAGGCCATTGCTCTGTCTTAGCGACTTCTAAAATGGCCTGCATGTTACTGCCACGACCAGAGATCAAAATGACTATGCGTTTCATGGCACGCATTTTACCAGTGCGCACTAGGCACTCTGAAGGGAAATAGGGAGAATTCGGCGCGCTCACTCTTACTGAGCAAGCGCCATGAGTGAATCAACTTATTGGAAAGAAAAGAAAACGCGGAACGGGATTTTTTTCTCACTCCAAAAATCTGCCGCATCGCGAAACACGTCTAATAAATTCTCACGTGCTTCTTTGTCGAATTTTTGGGTATTCGGTAACTGTTCCAACACCACCAAAAATCCTGGCTGTTCGCCTGCTTTATGAAATACGTCGGTCAGACAATTAGAAAGCGCGTCGTAATTCTTACTGAAATTTTTAGGAATGAGAAAAGATTCTGCAATTGCTGCCAATACCTGCTGACGCGTCTGTGCGTGCGCACAATGCGCATACAAAAAATGCTGACCCATACGTGAAGCTTCCGTCTGAAGTTCAGTCACACGGAATGCACGAATAGACTGCACCACATTACGCGGAACTGTCGTCAATAACCCACCCGTTGGGCTAGGTTCTTGCGTCTCTTCCTCGCGCAGGTGCTGAGCGCTGAGCATATAAATATTCACGGTATTCTTATGGCAATCAGTGGAGCCGCTGGTTCACAAGTTATTTTTTTGTAAACTCGCCATCCCACCAAATAGTCGTCAAGTCAGAATGTCTGTCTTCACTGTAAAAAAATGATTACTGGCAATGTGAAATGATACTCGTCCTTTGGTTAGCGCAAAACCCCCATGATGGATGAGAACACAACTCGATAGATATTCAATTGATAATAATTTTATTAAGATCTTCGAATTGTCATCTAAAATTTCTTAATTCAAGCTATCTTGTAAAAAATAGGAAAAATATTATTGCACTGATTTATATGACTATGTGCTCGCAACTAGCTCAGCTTGCTCTGAAAAATCATCCGTTTCCTCAAAATCCAGCCCAAAAAATCGCATAAGCTCGGATTTACGTGCATAAGTATCGCGCTGACCCAGTTCAATCAAGGCATTGGTATAACTGCTTTCAAACAAAAGATAGGATGCCAGAGCAGCGCCACGACGCTCTGTAGCCCCAATCGCAGAGAGTAATGTTCTTATAGGCAGGGGCAAGCTATGAATATGCCGGCTAGCGATTAATTCCAAAGGCTGTGATGGTGTGATGGCCATGAACTCAACGGGACGCAAAGTAGAAGTTTGCAACTGTTCAGGCGTCAACATAGACAGGGTTTTATTAATCCTACCCAGCCTTTCTAAATCAACTGATAAGCCATCTAGAAAAATACTGGACATGGCATGACCGGCGATTTGCGCCAAACTCGGATAACCAGAAAAAGGTGCCAAATCTGGACGCGCCCCACCTATATGACCGCCACCTATCACTAATAATTTACTTGCCCCTAAATGTATCGCTGGCGATAGTGGCGCCAACTCACGCATAGAACCATCACCAAAATATTCACAGCGATCATTGCAGTACAGTGGCACCGCCGGAAAAATTAAGGGGATCGCAGAAGAGGCGAGTAAATGATCGATGCTGATTTGCTGTTGTAGCGCATGTCTATGGGTACGATTCCAGCTAGGGATGTCATGCGCCGATTGATAAAACGTCATGTGATAACCGGCAGTGTATGACGAAGCAGATACAGCGAGTGCATGCAAAGCTCCACTCTCTAATGCAGCATCTAAGCGTGGTAAATCTAGCATGCGATGCAAGAGCGTAACTAAGGGACCGTTATCTAATAAAGAGTTAGGTGGATTGGCATGCCACTTTCTTAAGAGCCAACCAAAAGATAAAAGTGAAAGCCAACGCGCACCCGATCGAATTACACCAAAAGAATCGGCTCTATAAACCTGCTCGACTTCGAAATGTCGCCACACCTCAACGAGACGGGTGACGCTTTCTTCAAAATTATCAGCACGGCAGGCAAACGCAGTCGCGTTAATTGCGCCAGCTGAAGTGCCAGAAACAATATCAAAAGGATTTTTTTTAGCCGGCCATCCATGCGCACTGAGTATGGCGAGAATCGCCTGCAACACGCCTACTTGATAGGCACCGCGTGCGCCACCACCCGTAAGGAAGAGACCCGTTTTATGTTGGCTTTGATTGAGTGACATGCCTTACCTTAACTGACTGTAAGGCATGTATACAAGTTCATCGATGTACTATTGTCAAAATGATGCATCTTTAGATAAACCAACAACATGACAAGTGAGCTTATTTCGGCTGCATACGAATAGCACCATCCAGCCGTATGGTCTCACCGTTGAGCATCACGTTTTCTATAATGGTTTTAGCGAGATGTGCATACTCTGCAGGTTTACCCAGACGTGGGGGGAAAGGCACCATACGACCCAAAGCATCTTGGACTTCTTGTGGCATGCCTAACAACATAGGGGTTTCAAAAATACCTGGCGCAATCGTCATCACACGAATACCACTGCGTGATAAATCGCGTGCCATCGGCAAGGTTAAACCCACAACAGCAGCTTTAGATGAACCATAAGCCGCTTGTCCGATTTGGCCATCATAAGCAGCAACCGATGCCGTATTAATGATGACACCTCTTTCACCAGAAGCACCAGCTTCACCATCTTGCATTGCAGCTGCTGCAAGACGTGACATATTAAATGTGCCAACTAAATTAATATTCACAACACGTTGAAAAACTTCTAGTGGATGCGGACCATCTTTACCCACAGTTTTAACAGCGGGTGCAACACCAGCACAATTAACTAAACCCACCAGTCTGCCCATAGACTGCGCAGCAGCGACCACAGCTAAACCATCTGCTTCGGATGTGACATCACACTTTAAAAATTTTCCGTGTAATTGCGCTGCCAGTTTTTCACCTGCTTCAACTTGCACATCAGCCAACACAACCTTACCGCCATTCTCCACAATCATGTGAGCTGTTGCAGCGCCCAAACCAGAAGCACCACCTGTGATTATGAATACATTATTTTTTATTTCCATTATTTCTCCAGACTGAATAAATAAACTTCAACTACTACAATTAAAACACGAATCAAACAACCATAGAAAAAGCAGCCTAAGCTGCTTTTTCTCTAAGCGATAAAAAAGATTAGCCTAACATACCGCTACTAGAGAGTAGTGGAACAATCAGTAAGGCCACAATGTTGATAATCTTAATCAGAGGATTGACAGCAGGACCTGCTGTATCTTTATAAGGATCACCAACCGTATCGCCTGTCACTGCAGCTTTATGGGCTTCACTACCTTTGCCGCCGTGATGACCATCTTCAATGTATTTTTTCGCATTGTCCCATGCGCCACCACCAGTACACATGGAGATCGCAACGAATAAACCAGTGACGATAGTACCCATTAACAAACCACCTAGGGCTTTTGGTCCTAGTACCAGACCAACAACAATCGGCACCACCACAGGCAAGAGTGAAGGAATCATCATTTCTTTAATTGCCGATGCAGTCAACATATCTACTGCTTTGCCATATTCAGGCTTAGCGGTTCCTTGCATGATGCCAGGGATTTCACGGAATTGACGACGCACTTCTTCCACTACTGAGCCTGCTGCACGACCTACTGCTTCCATCGCCATCGCACCAAACAAGAAGGGAATTAAGCCACCGATGAAAAGTCCCACAATCACCATAGGATCGGATAAATCAAAATCAGTTGAAATACCGCGATCTTTTAAAGCATGTGTGTAGTCAGCAAATAAAACTAAAGCAGCTAAGCCTGCTGAACCAATTGCATAACCCTTGGTCACTGCTTTTGTCGTATTACCAACCGCATCTAATGGATCAGTAATATCACGCACACTGTCCGGCAAATTTGCCATCTCTGCGATACCACCAGCATTATCCGTGATAGGACCATAGGCATCGAGTGCAACGATAATGCCAGCCATTGATAACATTGCTGTCGCTGCAATCGCAATGCCATATAAACCTGCCATGGTGTACGAGGCCAAAATACCTGCACACACAAACAAGACTGGCCATGCGGTTGATTTCATCGAAATACCAATACCTGCAATGATGTTTGTTGCGTGACCTGTTGTTGATGCTTGAGCGATATGTTTAACTGGTGCAAAGTCAGTGCCAGTGTAGTACTCAGTAATCCACACCATCGCAGCAGTTAACACCAGACCAACCACACAAGAGCCAAACAAGCCCATTGCCGATACAGTCTTTTCATCCACCATGGTTAATGGCTCAGGGAAGATATTTACCGTCACAAAATAAAATGCAACTAAAGATAAAAGCCCAGAAACAATTAGACCACGATATAACGCCGGCATGACATTACGCATGTCAGGCTTAGCCTTAACAAAGGCAACACCAATGATAGAAGCGATGATAGAAACACCACCTAAGATCAGCGGATAGATAATCGCAGCACCAGGTGCTGATACCACCATGAGAGCACCTAAAGCCATGGTGGCAATTAAAGTCACTGCATAGGTTTCAAATAAGTCGGCTGCCATACCTGCACAGTCACCCACGTTGTCACCGACGTTATCAGCAATAACCGCTGGATTACGTGGATCATCTTCTGGAATACCTGCTTCGACTTTACCAACTAAGTCCGCACCCACGTCAGCACCTTTGGTGAATATACCGCCACCTAAACGGGCAAAGATAGAAATGAGTGAAGAACCAAAGGCAAAACCTAATAACGGTTTCAATGTTTCAGAAGTAGGCGTATCGATACCACCGATAAGATAGGTGAAGATAGACACACCTAACAAACCTAGGCCTACAACTAATAAGCCAGTGATAGCACCACCTCGAAATGCGACATCCAATGCAGGCCCGATACCATGCGTAGCTGCTTGTGCAGTACGTACATTTGCACGCACCGACACATTCATGCCTATGAAACCACAAGCACCAGACAACACAGCACCTAATACAAAACCAGCTGCAGTTGTTGTATCAAGAAATGCTGCAATCAATATCGTCAAGATCACACCGACGATAGCAATCGTTCGGTATTGACGAGCAAGATAAGCTGCAGCGCCTTGCTGAATAGCATTTGCGATTTCTTGCATACGCGGATTACCAGCATCCTGAGCAAGAATCCAACTACGAGAAATGAGGCCATAGATAACGGCGATTAAACCGCACACTACAGCGAACCATAAACCTATTGAAGCCATATGTCTCCCCTCAAATAGATAACACCAGTTTTAATTTCTTTATTCACTTCTTTTTTAACTGCTTATTACACTACTGAACAACAACATCACTACAACAACATCACTACAACAACATAGCTACTTCGTATCATGCTGCGCTATTTTGCATATCTCAGCATGAATCTTTGCATCAAATCATCTCCACAATGATCTGCCACAACAAAGTCCCTATCTTCTGCAACAACAACTACTTTATGTTATTCATGTAAATTGAGTTGAAAAAAAAGCGGACCTGAGTCCGCTTTAGTTAACTATCTCGCAGATCAGAACTAATAAAAAAT
>JAXISQ010000068.1:0-7441 GCA_034680505.1 Noviherbaspirillum sp. | reverse complement strand
TAGCTCATATGCGACTCGGCATGGGTGTGTCAGCAGATGATGTGTATTTAGTCTTGCGCGGACTCGCCACCATGAAGCTGCGCTTTGAAGCCCATGATGCAGGAGCTCGTACAGTAGCAAGTTGGTTAAAGTATAGAGATGAGATTGCGCATGTGTTGCATCCGGCTTTCGATGAATGTCCAGGGCATGCAATTTGGAAGCGCGACTTTATAGGAGCAGCAGGATTATTTTCTGTGATCTTTAATGCGCGTTATTCTGAAGTACAGACAGATGCAGTAATTGATGCATTACAGTTATTTAAAATCGGTTACAGCTGGGGCGGCGCAAATAGTTTATGCGTTCCCTATCGTATGCAAACCATGCGCAAGGAATGGACACAAGCAGGGCAGTTAATTCGATTGAATATAGGACTTGAAGATCCACAAGATTTAATTGCTGATCTAGAGCAGGCATTGCGGGTGTTGAATTGAGATTTATTCAGTAATTAATCAAACATATGCAGCACACCATCTAAGCCCACAAAATTCAGCGCTACATCAGCTTGAGCACGCACAATCGGTTTGGCACGGAAGGCAACGGACAAGCCAGCTACTGACATCATTTCTAAATCATTGGCGCCATCACCCATCACAATCGCAGCTGTTGTTGGTACACCCAATGCTTGTGCTTGCATTTCTACCGTATGACGCTTTTCGCTTGCATCAATAATGGGGCCGATCACACGACCAGTGAGTTTGTCATCAATGATTTCAAGTTCATTGGCGCGAGCGATATCAAAGGTCAGTTGTTGGCGTAGTCTGTCAGTGAAAAAAGTAAAGCCACCAGAGACTAAGACGGTTCTTAAACCTGCTGCTTGTGCGCCAGTTAATAATTCTTTAGCGCCTAAAGAGAGTAAAAGTCTTTCATCAAACACTTGTTGTAAGGCTGTGGCTTCTAAGCCTTTTAACAGTGCTACACGCTGCGTCAAGCTTTCACGGAAATCTAATTCCCCACGCATGGCAGATTCAGTAATCGCTGCCACTTCATTCTTTAAGCCATGCATGTCTGCAATTTCATCTATGCATTCAATGGTGATCAGTGTGGAGTCCATATCCATAACTAAGAGCTTAAAGTCAGAGAGTTTTTTATCTTCCTGCATGAAGCTGTAATCTAAGCCGGATTGTAGGCAAAGTGTTGCCACTTCTGAGAGCACCGTTGCTGAAGTTGAGACGCCATCGCAACGCCATACTTTTGCACTGAGTTTAGTAATCGATTGTGCAGCTACGAGATCTGCAATTTTTTTTGCGATCTCTGGTTGAACTTCAAATCCTTGCAAAATAAGCTTCATGTTTTTTCCGCAATTTACGCTGCTAGAGCACGTATCGTTGTTTTGATTTGTGTCACACGGGCAGCAAGGTCAGGCATGGTAGCGGTGAGTCGCAATTTATCTTGTCCTGACAGTTTAATGTGACGATTTTTTTGTATCAGATCGATGATGCGCATAGGATCTATCGGTGGCTTAGGTTCAAACTGCATGACCAAGGCTTCACTATGGGCTTCAATTTTAATAATGCCAACTTCTTTAGCTGAGATACGTAGTCTATGGGTTTCGATCAAGGCTTTAACTGCATCAGGCAATTTACCGAATCGATCGATTAATTCTTCTTGTAAGTCGCTGATGCTGTCTTGTAATTCGCAATTTGCTAAGCGTTTATAGATAGAGAGTCTTTCATGTACATCGCCGCAAAAATCAGCAGGCAATAAAGCAGGTACATGTAAGTTAATTTCTGTGGTGGTGATGAGTGGCGCTGCTAAATCAGGTTCTTTGCCACTCTTGAGTGATTTAACAGCAGCATTCAACATGTCTGAATACAGTTGAAAGCCTATCTCGGTCATTTCACCGGATTGATTGTCACCTAACACTTCGCCTGCGCCGCGAATTTCTAAATCATGCATGGCGAGATAAAAGCCACTGCCTAATTCTTCCATTTGTTGAATCGCATCGAGTCTGCGCTGTGCTTGCTTAGTCAGGCCGTGTACATCATGGACGAGTAAATAAGCATAAGCCTGATGATGCGAGCGTCCTACACGTCCACGTAGTTGATGCAACTGCGCTAATCCAAATCGATCTGCTCTATGCATGATGATAGTGTTGGCACTTGGTACATCAATACCGGTTTCAATAATGGTCGTGCAGAGCAAAATATTAAAGCGTTGTGCCACAAAATCACGCATGACTTTTTCTAGATCACGTTCATGCATCTGTCCATGTGCAATCGCGATACGTGCTTCTGGTAAGAGCTCTTCTAATTTTGCACGACGGTTTTCAATTGTCTCTACTTCATTGTGCAGGAAGTAAATTTGACCGCCACGTTTGAGTTCACGCAAACACGCTTCACGAATTACGGATTCAGATTCACTACGCACAAAAGTTTTAATGGCGAGTCGTTTTTGTGGTGCAGTCGCAATGATAGAGAAGTCACGTAAACCTTCTAGCGCCATGCCTAATGTGCGTGGTATCGGTGTGGCGGTAAGCGTTAATACATCGACTTCAGCGCGCAAAGCTTTTAAGGCTTCTTTTTGCCGCACACCAAAGCGATGTTCTTCATCAATGATGACTAAGCCTAAGCGCGAAAATTTTATATCAGGTGACAGTAGTTTATGCGTACCGATGACGATATCTAGCGTACCTTCAGCCATGCCTTTTAACGCGAGGGTTATTTCTTTACCGCTTCTAAAGCGTGATAGTTCAGCGATTTTTACAGGCCAGTCAGCAAAGCGATCGGCAAAGGTTTGTGCATGTTGTTCTGCGAGTAGCGTAGTGGGTGCGAGTATCGCGACTTGTTTGCCTCCCATGACGGCAACAAATGCAGCGCGCAGTGCGACTTCTGTTTTACCAAAGCCTACATCACCACAAATCAGTCTATCCATAGGACGACCTGAGGTCATGTCGCTAATGACATTCGTAATCGCAGCTTGTTGGTCTATGGTTTCTTCGAAACCAAAGCTCTCAGCAAATGCTTCGTAATCATGTGCAGAGTATTCAAATGCATGACCTTGGCGCAGTGCGCGACGCGCATACAGATTGAGTAATTCAGCAGCAGTATCACGTACTTGTTCAGCAGCGCGTTTTTTTGCTTTTTCCCAAATGCCTGAACCGAGTGAATGTAAAGGCGCATCATCAGGTGATGCACCTGAATAGCGTGAGATCACATGCAGTTGTGAAACTGGCACATAGAGTTGCGCTTCTTTTGCATATTCAAGATGCAAAAATTCTGTTTCGCCTTCACCCATATCCATGCTGATTAAGCCGTGGTAGCGACCTATGCCATGATTCATGTGTACGACGGGATCACCGATTTTTAATTCGGAGAGATCGCGCACCATAGATTCAACTTGCGTGACACCTTCTTGTTTACGTCGTCCTGTGCGACGCACTGTGCCTGCATAGAGTTCGTTTTCTGTGACAAAGGCGATGTTAGCCAGTTCATCAGAGAGCTGACAGCCTTCGTGCAATGGCGCAACGCACAGCATGAGTTTTTCATCTGATTGAATAAACTCACTTAGACTTTCTGCTACAGGTAAGGAGAGGTTGTACTCATGAAAATACTGTTGCAGTGTTTCGCGTCGTCCGTTTGACTCTGCGCAAATCATGACGCGTTTATCTGTCTGCGTGAGATAGCTACGTAAATTAATCAGGGGATCATCAGCACGACGATTGACTGTAATGTTAGGTAAGGGCGTGGATAAGGATGAGGCTGCATCTTTATCATGAATGATCCAACGACCATAGGGTTTAGCTAAGGTGAAGAAATCTTCATCATTCAAAAAGATAGATTCTGGTGGTAATAAAGGTCGTTCACGATCGGATTTTAAAAATCCATAACGTGAACGTGTATCAGACCAGAAGCGTTGTATGGTGTTATCAATGTCACCCACTAAAGCAAAGGTGGCATCTTTGGGTAGGTAGTCAAATAAGGTTGCAGTGTTTTCAAAAAACAGCGGTAGATAATATTCAATCCCTGCAGATGCAATGCCACTGCCTATGTCACGATAGATATTCGTTTTTGAAGGATCACCTTCAAACACTTCACGCCAGCGCCCGCGAAATGCGCTTCGCGCTGCTTCATCCATAGGAAATTCACGGCCAGGTAATAAGCGAACTTCTCGCACTGGATACAATGAGCGCTGAGTATCTGCATCAAAGGTGCGTATGGTTTCTATGGTGTCGCCAAATAAGTCGAGTCGATAGGGTAGCGCTGAACCCATAGGGAAGAGATCAATCAAACCACCACGCACGGAATACTCTCCCGGTGACATGACTTGTGTGACATGTGAATAACCGGCTAAGGTTAATTGTGATTTGAGTTTCGCTTCATCAAGCTGTTCACCTTGTTTGAAAAAGAAAGTGTAAGCAGCAAGAAAAGAAGGTGGCCCCATGCGCAATAAAGCAGTGGTAGCAGGAACGATTAAGACATCGCATTGTGCATGTTGTACTTCATGTAGCGTTGCTAAGCGTTCAGAGACCAGATCCTGATGCGGAGAAAACGCATCATAGGGTAGTGTTTCCCAATCTGGTAATAGATGACAGCGCAGCGCATGTTCATCACCACTACCAAACCACTGCATTTCAATCAGCAGTCTTTGTGCATCAATCGCGTTTGCCACCACCACGACCAGCATGTTGTTCGATGCTTTAAGAGCGCGAGCTGCTTCAGCCAAGACATAGGCATCTGCAGCGCCATGTAAGGCGGGCAAAACAAATCGGGTTCCAGCTTTGGGAAGTAAGCGTTTTGGATCAAAGGACATGGTGTGCTGACACAGCACTGACATCTGCGGATGTGGCTGCAAATAGTTGCATGAGGCCGCCTAATGCTGCTTTATGCTACTCAAGGCTGCTTTGGTCCGCTGTGACAGTGATAAAGTAAGATAAGATTATAAATTAGTTCTCATGAGTTCTCCTTGTTAGTCTCTTTATTGTCTTGTGTTGGACTAATTTGATGTGAGAACGTACCCCATTTTTTTATGAGTTGTGCTGCATGAGTGTGCCTCGTTATTTTGCTTTGATTCCTGCTGCCGGTGTTGGTGAGCGTATGGGCACGACCATGCCTAAGCAATATGCACAGTTAGCCGGTAAGCCTATGTTGCAGCATGTGATGGATACCTTTTCTTCTTCATCGTTGATTTCACATACCTTTGTGGTGGTGAGTGAGAATGATGCCTACATCAGTGATTTACCAGTAACACCACGTATATCAATTTTAAAATGTGGTGGTGCGACACGTCAGGCCTCGGTCACGAATGGATTACTAGCGATGCGTTCTGAAACTGAAGATGACGATTGGATACTGGTGCATGATGCTGCGCGTCCCGGTTTAACGCATGATTTGCTCGACAAGCTGATTGCATTTGTGAAGGATGATGCAGTGGGTGGATTGTTAGCTTTGCCTATGGTGGATACGATAAAACGGAGTGACGGTCATGGTCGAGCTGAGATGACGGTAGAGCGATCGGCATTGTGGTCAGCACAGACACCACAGATGTTTAGACATGCGCAGTTGCTACAAGCATTACAGCAAGCACAGCAACATGCAAAGCAGATTACGGATGAAGCAAGTGCCATCGAAGCAATGGGACATAGGCCTAAGTTAGTGGAAGGGTGTGCGCGTAATTTTAAAGTCACGCTACCGCAAGATTTATTATTAGCTGAGTTGATTTTTAAAGATCGAGGAATGTCATGAGTAGTGCCTCACCATCATTGCCACCTTTTAGAGTAGGACAAGGGTATGACTGTCATGCTTTAGTCCCTGGACGTCCCCTCATCATCGGTGGTGTGACGATTCCTTATCACTTAGGCTTACTTGGTCACTCCGATGCGGATTTACTGTTGCATGCAATAACCGATGCTTTACTTGGTGCTGCAGGCTTAGGCGACATAGGCAAGCATTTCCCTGATACCGATGCGCGTTATGCAGGCATTAATTCGCGGTTGCTTCTGTCTGAGGCCGCACAGCATGTGAGGCAAGCTGGTTATGAAATTGGCAATATCGATGCAACCATCATTGCCCAAGCGCCAAAAATGGCGCCGCACTTAGCGCAAATGGTGGCGCATATTGCTGCTGATTGTGCTGTCACTCCCGAACAGATTAATCTCAAAGCCAAGACCAATGAAAAGTTGGGTTGGGAAGGGCGTCAGGAAGGTATGGCTGCTCAAGTCGTTGCGCTAATTTTTCGACCTTAATTGCTAAATTAATAAAACTATCTATCAATCTAGATGCATAAATTGCCCAAAAAGATTGCAAGTTAGATAGTTATTCTCTTGATATAAAAACTTCTTCATTGTTTTTCTTAATCGACTAGATTAAGAATGACAATTTGAGATATTCCCCCCCAACCCCCACAATCACGCCTGAAACGGCTACCAGCTAGTCGGTTTTCAGTCGCATTAGTTTGTGTACTGTTCGTATTACGAGGTTTTACCTCGTTTCTCGTATTGATTTATTAGGAGATCACCATGTCGAAATTAAAAGGCTCCAAGACTGAAGCCAATCTGAAAGACGCATTTGCAGGCGAATCTCAAGCAAATCGTCGTTATTTGTACTTCGCAAACAAAGCTGACATCGAAGGTCAAAACGACGTTGCAGCATTGTTCCGCTCCACCGCTGAAGGTGAAACTGGTCACGCACATGGTCATCTCGAGTATCTCGAGCAAGTAGGTGATCCAGCAACCGGTTTGCCAATTGGTTCAGCACGTCAAAACTTGATGGCAGCTGTAGCTGGCGAAACACATGAGTACACCGACATGTACCCAGGTATGGCTAAAACAGCTCGCGAAGAAGGCTTTGAAGAAATCGCTGACTGGTTTGAAACTTTAGCTAAGGCAGAGCGTTCACACGCTAACCGCTATCAAAAAGCTTTAGACGCATTAGTCGACTAAATCTTTTCTTCACACTCTTCCCCGCTTGCGGGGGAGGGTTGTGGTGAAAGTGCTTGTGGCTTCATTGAGTACATTCACCACAACTTTTCATTTCAATTCAACTATTCAATCATTTAATCAGGACAGACATCATGGCTGCTCGCGAAGGTAATCTTGAAGCTCCAACTCGTCACCCTTTAGATTGGGTGAATGAAGATTTTTATAACGAAGAATCGCTCAACAAAGAGATGGAGCGTGTCTTTGATATTTGTCATGGATGCCGTCGTTGCGTATCACTGTGCGGCTCATTCCCTACGCTATTTGATTTAGTGGATGAATCACCCACCATGGAAATGGATGGCGTTGATAAAAAGGATTACATCAAGGTAGTCGATCAATGCTATCTGTGTGACCTGTGCTACATGACGAAATGTCCTTACACACCACCGCATGAATGGAATTTAGATTTCCCGCATTTGATGTTGCGTGCAAAAGCAGTGAAGTTTAAAAAAGGCGAAGTATCAGCGCGCGATAAATTTCTCTCTA
>JAXISQ010000067.1:0-7460 GCA_034680505.1 Noviherbaspirillum sp. | reverse complement strand
TCATGACGCAAAATAGAACGCACAATACCTGCATGGCATAAATCAATGCGCACTGCTGTTAATCCAGCAAGGCGTAGCGATTCCAGTGCCAGAGTTTGAATTTCAGCATCAGCTTCCAGGCCAGCATGACCATAGATTTCAGCACCAATCTGAAATGGCTCACGGGTTGCATGCAGTCCTGATGGGCGGGTATGCAAAACGCTGCCGGCGTAGCTTAAACGTGTGACAGAAGACCGGTTTAGCAAGTGGGCATCGATACGCGCCACTTGTGTCGTCATATCGGCGCGCAAACCCATACTACGCCCTGAGAGCTGATCTACCAGCTTAAACATGCGCAAATCCATTTCATGATCAGGCACGGGCACGAGCGAATCCAGATACTCGAGCATGGGCGGCATCACGAGTTCATAACCGAACAGACGGAAATTATCCAGCAAAACGCGTCGAAGTTCTTCGATCTTGCGTGCTTCTGACGGTAAAACGTCTGCAATATTTTCAGGAAGTAGCCAGTTTGGCATAGCGATATCAGGCGTCAGCGAAATAAATTCGACTCAAAAGCAAGAGGATACCGCAGAGCAACGCAACAAGTCCGAAAAAACGGATTTGTCCGTCCGACATTTGAGCAATATGAAGAAAAGCCTTACGCCATTGTTCTGGATAGAGAAATGGCATTAAGCCTTCGAGGACAAAAAACAGCCCGAAGGCTACCAGTAAAGAAGATGCCACGAGTGTCCTGCTTATTTACGGGCGCCGCCAGGACCCTTGAAGTATTTTAGGAACTCTGAATTGGGATCAACCAACAAGACATCGCTACGTGTTTTAAAACTCTCTTTATAAGCCTCTAGACTGCGAGAGAACTTATAAAATTCAGGGCTTTGCCCAAATGCTTTGGCATAAATTGCTGCTGCTTTAGCATCACCATCACCACGTATGGCTTCTGCATCACGATAGGCTTCTGCAAGAATAACGGTGCGTTGACGATCTGCATCTGCGCGAATTTTTTCAGACTCAGCTGAACCAGTCGACCTTAACTCATTGGCCACGCGCGCACGTTCTGACTTCATACGCTCATAAACCGAATTATTAATTTGCTCAACATAGTCGACACGCTTTAAACGCACGTCAATAATTTCGCCACCAATTTGTTTGGCTTCTTCTGCGACTTTGGCACGAATTGCATTCATCACTTTGCCGCGCTCACCCGAAATCACTTCACGCACAGTGCGTTTTGTTATTTCATCATTCAGCGCTGCTTTAATAATTTGTGCCATACGATCTTGCGCACGTCTTTCATCTCCACCAAAGCTGATGAAATATAAACGTGGATCGACAATGCGCCATTTAACAAAAGCATCAACCAAGATGTTTTTCTTTTCTGCTGTGATGAAACGATCTGGCTCAGGAGTATCCAAAGTCAAAATACGTTTATCAAGAAAGAGCACGTTTTGAAATGGTGGTGGCAATTTGAAATGCAAGCCAGGTTCACTGATCACTTGCTTGACTTCACCCAACGCAAACACAATGGCGTACTGTTTTTGATCCACCACAAACAGTGTGGACATGAAAATAAAGAGAGCAATTATTGCAGCAATTGCATAAGAAACTAAACGGTTCATTATCGCGTCTCCCGATCACGTGAACTACGAGCATCGCGATTGCGATCGAATGGACGACCCATTTCTGGACTGGCTTCAACCGGAGCAGTTTGTACAGGAGCGGTGTAAGCAGCAGCTGATTCTGCAGCAGTTTGCGCAATCAATTTGTCGAGTGGCAGATAAATCATGCTGTTATTATTTTTTGCATCCACCATCACTTTTGTTGTACTTGCAAAAATTTGTTGCATCGCTTCTATGTACATGCGATCACGCATGATGCCTGGTGATTTTTGGTACTCTACTAAGATCCGCGAAAAACGATTCGCTTCACCTTGCGCATTAGCTATTACACGCGAACGATATCCTTCTGATTCTTGCATCAGTCGTGAAGCAGCACCGCGCGCTTTAGGCACTACGTCATTAGCGTAAGCCTGTCCTTCATTTTTTTGACGCTCTCTATCCTGCCCTGCTTTGACTGCATCATCAAATGATGCTTGCACCTGCTCAGGTGGTTGCACACCTTGCATGGTCACATTAGTCACTAAGACGCCAATGCGATACTTGTCTAAAGTTTGTTGCATGAGCGCGCTAGTGTCGTAAGCCACTTTTTCACGACCTTCATAGAGCACAAAGTCCATTTTACTTTTACCGACGATTTCACGAATCGCTGTTTCAGCAACTTGCTTGACGGTTTCTTCTTGATCGCGATTATTGAATATCCATTCAGAAGCATTCTTGAGTCGATATTGCACAGCAAATTGAATGTCGATGATGTTTTCATCATCTGTCAGCATCAATGATTCGCGTGGCATTTTATTGCGCACATTATTGCGATAGCCCACTTCTACTGTTCGCACTTGAGATAAATTAACTAACTCGTGCGACTGTATTGGATAAGGCCAGCGCCAGTTAAAACCTGGTGCGGCTGAATGACTGTATTTACCAAAGCTCAGTACAACTGCGGTCTGACCTTCTTGTACGATAAAAAATCCACTAACTAACCATAAAAATAAAATAACAGCAGAGATAACACCGGCACCTATGCTGGCACCACGTGCATCTGGCAATCCGCCACCATTGCCGCCATCACCACCTCGGCCACCACCTTGTTTGCCAAATAATTTATTCAGGCTTTGATTGAAGTCACGCCAGAGTTGATCGAGATCAGGAGGACCATCCGCAGGTTTTTTACCACCGTTAGGACGTTGCTCAGGCTGCTGTTCATTTTCTTTATTATCTTGTGCGCCTCTACCCCAACGAGGATCGTTTAAAGAAAATTTAACGCCTAATTTTTTAATCAATGATGCAAGCATGCTGTGGCGTTCCGGAAGGGAGAAATTAATTCAATGGGAAAAAATATGTTACTGCTACAAATTATCAACTGATGGATTCCAATGAAAGTGTAAACATTAGAAACACTTTTTTTCTTCCTTGCTCAATCAAACAACTTAATCAAAATGCTCTTGTGATTCAATTAAGGCAGCTTCCGCTGCAACTGACTCTGACCATGCTCTTGATTGCACACATTCAGCCATTGCTAAGCGCAGCATATCCATGCCTTGGCCTGTCTGTGCACTCACAAAAACTCTTCGAATTTTATCATATTCATCACGCTCGATTGAGGGGGGCAAATCACACTGATCTATCTTATTCCAGACTAAAATTTGTGGAATTTGATCTGCACCAATCTCTTTGAGCACTGCATTAACTTGCTCAATTTGCTCTACTCTGACTGAACTTGAAGCATCCACTACATGCAATAACACATCTGCGTGTATGGTTTCTTCCAAAGTAGCGCGAAAAGCAGCAACTAACTGTGTGGGCAAGTCTCGTATGAAACCAACGGTATCAGACAGCACAATACTGCCCGCCTCACCCAAGTGAACACGACGAGATGTGGTGTCCAATGTCGCAAACAACTGATTTGCAGCGTAGACCCCAGCTTTGGTCAAGCTGTTGAATAAGGTAGATTTGCCCGCATTGGTATAGCCAACTAAAGATATCGAAAAAGTATGATTTCGATTCCGAGCACGACGCTGGGTATGACGCTGACGCTGTAGCTTATCTAGTCGTCCTCTGAGGGCCTTGACGCGTTCGCCGATAAGCCTGCGGTCAGTTTCCAATTGGGTCTCACCCGGTCCACGCAGACCAATACCGCCCTTTTGGCGCTCAAGATGGGTCCAGCCTCGAATCAAGCGGGTTGCTAAATGCTGTAGCTGGGCAAGTTCGACTTGCACCTTACCCTCATGGCTCTGGGCCCGCTGCGCAAAAATATCGAGAATGAGGCTGGTGCGATCGACCACCCTTACCTTGAGATGACGCTCTAAATTACGTTGCTGCGCTGGGGAGAGAGCGTGATTGAAAATAACCAGTTCAAGGTCAAGATCGGCGATGGCATCACCGATTTCATCAGCCTTTCCGGAACCCACAAATAAGGCAGCATCCGGACTGCTACGACGGCCAGTCACGCTCACAATGGGCTGAGCTCCTGCGGATTTTGACAGGAGCGCAAGCTCTTCCAGACTGGCTAGAAAGTCGCCTTTACCAAAGTCGACTCCCACTAAGGCTGCGCGCATCAATATCCCTCACAAAGGGAAATACGATGCGCCAGATAGTTAGGCCGATTCAGCGTCTTGTTGCAGGTTAACTGCACGAGCAGGAACGACGGTAGAAATAGCGTGTTTGTATACCATTTGGGTAACGGTATTGCGGAGCAAAACCACGTATTGGTCGAAAGATTCAACATGTCCTTGTAATTTGATTCCGTTTACGAGGTAAATGGAAACAGGAACATGTTCTTTTCTTAATGCATTTAAAAACGGGTCTTGTAAGAGTTGCCCTTTATTGCTCATGGAAGCTCCGTAGTGTTGTCAGATTTACAGATAGATTGTGGCGATACTTGAAAATTCAAGTATCAAAAACGACTTGTCTTGAATGTAAACGATTTTTGCATGACATGGCAAACTAGCTGACAAAATTCAGCATTTATCCCTAGTTTATCCTTCTTTCGAGAAAGGGTTCTTGCCGGAGCGTAATTCAATCCGCAGGGGCGTTCCCACCAAGGCAAATGTATCGCGAAAATGCTTTTCCAAAAATCGCTTGTAATTTGCATCAATTGCATCCAACGCATTGCCGTGTATGACAATAATGGGAGGATTTTGTCCACCTTGATGTGCGTAACGTAACTTAGGACGTATAGAACCTTTACGTCTAGGTTGTTGATGATCCACCGCCTCTTGTAATGCACGCGTTAATTGTGGCGTTGGTAACTTTGCCATCGCAGCGGCATAAGCGGAATCAACAGACTTCATCAACATGGTTACGCCAGTTGATTTAAGCGCAGAAATATAATGAAATTTCGCAAACGATAAAAAGCTTAATTTACGATCAATATCCATTTTGATTTCATCACGGCGATCGGAAGTCAATCCATCCCATTTATTCACGCCGACTACTAAGGCTCTTCCAGATTCAAGCACAAAGCCTGCTATGTGAGCGTCTTGTTCTGAGATATCTTGTTGCGCATCGAGTAACAGCACAACCACATTCGCTTCAGAAATCGATTGCAAGGTTTTGACGACTGAAAATTTTTCTATCGCTTCAAATACTTTGCCACGACGACGTATACCTGCTGTGTCTATCAAGGTGTAATGACGATCATTGCGTTCAAACGGAATTTCTATGGAATCCCGAGTAGTACCTGGCATGTCAAATGCAATCACGCGCTCTTCACCGAGCAAAGTATTGACCAGGGTAGATTTACCGACATTAGGCCGACCTACAATCGCGATTTTTATACCCTGCTCAGTTGCTTCATCATCTGCTAGAGCTGGCTTTTGTGCGAATGCTTTATCTAAAGATTCTTCCACCAAATCAGCGACACCATCTCCATGTGCTGCTGAAATAACATAGGGATCACCTAAGCCTAGCTCGTAAAAATCAGCTGTGACTGAGGTATATTTCATTCCCTCAGATTTATTCACAACCAACATGACTGAACGTCCTGATTTACGCAAAAAATCAGTAATAGTTTTGTCATGTGGAGTGAGGCCTTGACGACCATCCACAAGAAAGATTACGACATCAGCTTCAGCAACCGCTTGTTTGGTTTGCTTAGCCATCTCATGCATGATGCCTACTTTTGCAACCGGTTCGAATCCACCTGTATCGATGACTAAAAAAGGTCGCTCGCCAACTCTGCCTTCACCATAATGACGGTCGCGTGTAAGCCCAGGAATATCTGCCACTAAGGCATCCCGTGATCGTGTGAGACGATTAAACAAAGTGGACTTCCCAACATTGGGTCGACCAACTAAAGCAATTACCGGCTTCATCTTTTTTCCAGAACATTCAACATGCTGATTATTTAGTACTGAGCAAATTGAATCATTTATTGAAGAACGTTAGACATGCGATTAAGCACCTATTTATTCGCATGACGACATATCACATAGATTGTGACGATATAAAAATCAACTAAGTAGCACTAGCTCACAAGCCGCGCTACTTTTCTGTGCGTGTTTTTATTTTTTTATTGTTTAACTTAATCGGCAGACAAAGCCAAAATTTTTCCACCTGATGTTTGAACGATTAATAAAGATTTTGCGATCAGTGGTCTAGCTTTGATTGCACTACCGTCAGTAGATAAACGCGCAAGCATTGCACCATCTTCGCGTGATAAGAAATGTAAATAACCTTCTTTATCACCAACTACGACAGCACGTGCAAAGGAAACCGGCGCAGATAATCCGCGCCAAGACAAGGTCGCGTTACGCCATTGATTTGCACCATTAGCACGAGCAAATGATTGCACATTGCCACGCTCATCAGCAGCAAAAACAAATCGCTCATCTATGCCAGGTCCTACTTCAGCGGAGAGTTCGCGCGCCCAACGCAATGCTCCGTTAGCCACATCTGCACAAGCCAGTCGACCTTGATAAGTCGTAGCGCAAATATCTTTTCCTGCTAAAACCGGTGTTCCAGACACATCCACCACACGCTCTAATTCTGTAGCGCCACGTGGCTCAGCTATTGACGATTCCCAACGAGGCACACCTGTACCAATAGACAATGCCAATAAACGACCCGCAGGTAAGGCTAGATAAGCTGTGTCTTCTGCAATGACAATACCAGGCGCAGCTTGTAGTGCCAGTGATGGAGCAGGACGTTGAACAAACCAGCGTCTTGCGCCTGTTTCTGAGTCCAACGCTAAGATGCGATTATCTAGACTACGCAATACCACAACGCCACGACCTACAGCTGGTGATGAAAGTAATTGACTTGATGCTTGTGATTTCCAACGACTCTTACCATTGCTCGCATCGAAGGCAAGGACTACGCCATCTTGTGCACCCACTACAACTGTTTTACCGTCTGAACCAACACCTGCTGTTAAGGCAGCACCTGCGTTAATACGCCAAATAAATTTTCCATTACTTGCATCAATACAAGCGATGGTGCCATCCGCACTCGCTACAAATAATTTATCGCCAACCAATGTGGGCGATAGTACAAAGGTATCCGACTTACCGACTTCTGCAGACCACGCAGTTCGCAAAGCCATCGTGTTTTTAAAATCCACTAATGAAGCCGGCACATTACGCGGTGCTTTGCTAGAAAAAGGGTTACACGCAGTCAGTAAAACAGCAGTTGCAACGAGAATGATTTTTGTTATGTTATGCATGTTCAAACTTTCATACTCAGGTCGCAGTTGCATCAGCGCCACCCAATGCATCAAGTTTCAATTGAATTAACTGACGTGCAGGATTTTTGATGTCAGTTTTATCTAAGGCTAATTTAAATGCAGCACGAGCCTCAGCAGTTTTATTTTGTGCAAACAATAGATCGCCTTTGCGATCTGCAACT
>JAXISQ010000066.1:0-7508 GCA_034680505.1 Noviherbaspirillum sp. | reverse complement strand
TCTTTGCAATCCTTATCGCAATCTGCGCTATCCACCATGAGAAATATCCACTTCCCTTTGTACTGGCTTAAATCCGCTGTCTGACCATCTAAGGTTTTTAAACTTAGTGTTGGAATGGGATGCGCCCGCGGATCTATTAATGCTCCATAATTTGTTCGTGACTCTGGCTTAATAACGTAATAAGTTAAATAAGAAAAAATAAGTGGCGCTGCACAAGCCGCAATAACTAGCAGCAATGTGATTTTATTTTTCCGCGTCGTTGCGGGCTTTTCTTCAGAATGTATTTGATTAGCTTGCACGCTTTAATCCTGTCGCTATAAAAAATAATAAGGCAGTCACTGCCAATCCATACCATTGAAATGCATAACCTTTATGCTTATCAGTACCCAAGCTAGGTTGTGGCCAGTCTCTTATTAAGCCATCTTTTAGTTCAGTGGTTTGCTCAACGATGATATTTTCTATGTGAAGTCCACTTGCTTTACTTAATTCAGCTACTTGAAAATTTTGCCTAATCACGCCAGCTTGCAATGCTTGCTCACTCCCTAGCTGCATCACCTGTCCTACTGATGATCGAATAACTCCCTCTAACTTCACCAACCCTTCTGGGGTTGGAGTGATTGCTAGCTTCTGTCTATCCTGCATATCTCGCGGTAACCAACCGCGCATGATGATGATAATTTTTCCACTCTCTTTTAACTTAAAAGGCATGAGCAAATAAAATCCTGCTTTGCCTTGATACGGTCGATTATCTAAATAGATGGGCCACTCTTTCATAAATGAGCCCATCATTTGCACAGTGCGGAAATTCGCTGGCGCTGGACTCTCACCTCTTAACTGCAAGTCTAGTGGTGGCAATGCAGCTTGTTGTGCCTGTTCATGTGCCAGATTTTGCTTTTCCTCTGCGCGTCGTGTTTGCCAGTTCCCAAGCGAAAGCGCGATTATTGCCACTACGACTGCGGCTATAAAAGGTATGAATCGAAATCGAAATGACAATCGCATTACAATAGGTCTCTGGTTAGTATGCTGCTTAGCTTAAACCTTGTACTAAACTTAATAACATGACGCCTGCTTAACTGTCTTCGTCGTGTGTTGTCTTTAAACTCACCATTCTTATCATGAAAATTCTTGTTGCGATTGCCTTCATACTCATTATTGCTAGCCTAGGATCTGCCCTGCTTTTTCTCATGCGCGATAAAGGTCAAAGCAATCGAACGGTGTATGCCTTAGCAATGCGCGTGGGTCTGTCCATTTTGTTATTTGCGTTGCTTTTGATTGCGCATCGCTTAGGTTGGATACAACCTACAGGTATTGTGTATTAATGCTGAGTTTCTTGCTCGCCCATTAAAAAAGCCGCACCGAAGTGCGGCTTTTTTGTGTATTGCCAATTACAACCAGTACACAACAACGTAGAGGCCTAGCCAAACTACGTCAACAAAGTGCCAATACCAAGCCGCGCCTTCGAACGCAAAATGATGGTCTGCAGTGAAGTGACCCTTCATTACACGATATAACACCACGGATAACATGATGGCTCCCATGGTCACATGGAAACCGTGAAAGCCGGTCAACATGAAGAAGGTGGAACCATAAATACCTGAATTTAATTTCAGGTTCAATTCTGAATAAGCATGCATGTATTCATAAGCTTGGAAGCCCATGAAGATTGCGCCTAACAAAATTGTCGCAAACAGCCAGAGTGCTGTTTTGCTACGATCACCTGCACGTAATGCATGATGCGAGATCGTCAACGTTACACCTGAAGTCAACAATAAAGCAGTGTTAATTGTCGGTACTGGGAAAGGACCCATAGTCTGGAATTTATCCACCACACCACCAGGACCACCTGTACCCCAGTGTGCAGCAAAATCTGGCCACAAGAGTTTGTGATCTAAATCAGCTAACCATGGCATGCTGATGCTACGCGCATAGAATAACGCACCGAAGAAGGCACCAAAGAACATCACTTCAGAGAAGATGAACCAGCTCATGCTCCAGCGATACGATGTATCGATACGAGCGCTGTATAAGCCACCTTCAGATTCAGAGATCGCCTCACCGAACCAGAAATACAGTACAGCCAACATCGCCACAATACCTAACAAGTTAACTGGCTGACCCCATGCAACACCATTCACCCAAGCAGAAGCACCTGCCATAGTGATCAACATGGATAAACCAGCAAGTACCGGCCATTGCGATGGATTCGGTATGAAATAATATGGCGCTTTGCCTTGTTGTGTGCTCATCTACATCCCCTGATTACAGTGTTCAAACAATTCATTTTGCAACCACCATTTTTACTATGGACAGCAAAGTCACTATAAAAATAATGGCAGCAATCACTCCAGCAATAATGACATGCAACGGATTCAGTTTTGCAGTGTCTTCTTCATAAGCGCTATTTTTGCGCACGCCAAAAAAAGACCACATCACAGCTTTGACTGTCGCCAAAAATGACATAGGGCGCTGACTTGCTTCTTTCAGTTCTTCCATATGCCTTCGAGCTAGCTCGCCTGTTTTTTAACTGCACTACCAACTTCGAAAAATGTATAGGACAAGGTTATCGTCTGTACATTTTTAGGTAATGCCGGATCTACATAAAAACTCACCGGCATTTGTCGCATTTCACTCGGCCCTAACACTTGCTGCTTAAAACAAAAGCACTCAAGCTTTTTAAAATACTGTGCTGCTTCTTGTGGCGCATAGCTAGGAATCGCTTGTGCCTGCATACTACGCGGCTGCGTATTCACAACCTCATACACCACTTGCGCCATTTCACCAGGATGCACCTGCACACTAGACTGCAAAGGACGAAAATGCCAAGGTCCCTGCGAATTCGCATCAAATTCTATGGTCACCGTACGACTTATATCGACCTGAGAATTTACTGCTGTAACAGTTTTACTCTCTTGTACTGCTAATACGTTGATTCCTGTTAGCTCACAAATTTTTTGATAGAGCGGAACCAACGCATAACCAAACGCAAACATCATGATGGCAATTAACCCCAACTTGCCGAACATTGTAACGTTACGTTTTTCTAACCTTTCCTTGCGAGCCTGCTGCTTAGCGTCCATCTCAGCGCAACAAGCCTTGCTTAACGATGACGCCTATAAAAAACACAACTGCTACTGATAACAAAACCAGTGCTGTGCGTAGATTATTACTTGATTTATTTTGATCTGACATGGGCTCTAGGTTGCCGGTGGCTTAACACCACCGGCATCAGAAAAATTACTTAACAGTCGGAGGTACTTCAAATGTATGGAATGGAGCTGGGCTAGGAATAGTCCACTCTAAACCTTCTGCGCCGTCCCATGGTTTATCGGCTGCTTTTTCACCGCCACGAATTGCTGGCAACACAACAGCAAACAAGAAATAAACTTGCGACAGACCGAAACCAAATGCGCCGATAGAAGCAATCATGTTGAAGTCAGTGAACTGCGCTGCATAGTCTGCATAGCGACGTGGCATACCAGCTAGACCCAAGAAATGCATAGGGAAGAAGGTGACGTTAAATGTGATCAACGAAGCCCAGAAGTGGAATTTGCCACGTGCTTCGTTGTACATGAAACCTGTCCACTTAGGACCCCAGTAGTAGAAGCCAGCAAACAATGAGAACAATGAACCTGCTACTAAAACATAATGGAAATGCGCCACAACATAGTAGGTATCTTGCATTTGAATATCGACTGGTGTGACAGCCAAAATCAAACCAGTAAAGCCACCCATGGTGAACACAAACAGGAAGCCGACTGCAAACAACATCGGTGTTTCGAAAGTCATAGAACCGCGCCACATGGTTGCAATCCAGTTAAACACTTTCACACCAGTTGGCACAGCGATCAACATGGTTGCATACATGAAGAACAATTGGCTAGTAACAGGCATGCCGGTTGCAAACATGTGATGCGCCCAAACGATGAACGACAAGATCGCGATAGAAGCGGTTGCGTACACCATGGATGCATAACCAAACAATGGCTTGCGAGCGAATGCAGGAATGATTTGAGAAACAATACCAAACGCTGGCAAGATCATGATGTATACCTCTGGATGACCAAAGAACCAGAAGATATGTTGATACATCACAGGATCACCACCACCTGCAGCATTGAAGAATGAAGTACCAAAATGACGATCAGTCAGTGTCATAGTGATTGCACCAGCCAATACTGGCATAACAGCAATCAGTAAGTACGCAGTGATTAACCATGTCCAGCAAAACATTGGCATCTTCATCAATGTCATGCCAGGTGCGCGCATGTTCAAGATGGTGGTCACAATGTTAATCGAACCCATAATGGATGAAGCACCCATGATGTGCATGGCGAAAATACCCATGTCCATGCCGATACCCATTTGCGTTGATAAAGGCGCATACAAGGTCCAGCCTGCTGCTGTTGCACCACCAGGAACCAGGAAAGAAGCAACTAACAAAATCGCTGCTGGTGGCAACAACCAGAACGAGAAGTTATTCATACGTGCGAATGCCATGTCCGCAGCACCGATTTGCAGCGGAATCATCCAGTTTGCAAAACCTACGAAGGCCGGCATGATGGCACCGAACACCATGATCAAACCATGCATCGTGGTTAACTGATTAAAAAATTCTGGCTTAAATAATTGCAAGCCAGGTTGGAAGAGCTCAGCACGAATACCCAATGCTAAAACGCCGCCAGTCAATAACATTACAAACGAAAACCACAGATATAAAGTGCCGATATCTTTATGGTTAGTCGCAAACAACCAACGCTGCCAACCATGTGGATGATGATCGTGCGCGTCGTGATCGCCGTGTGCGTGATCGATAGCTGTACTCATCTGATTCTCCTGATTTTTCAATTCAATGCGTGTTATTTGCGCGCTGCCAGAACTTCAGCTGCTTGCACGATGTTTTGACCAGCTTTGTTCGACCAATGATTGCGTGTATAGGTAATGACCGCAGCAATTTCAGCGTCAGACAAAGTTTTCCATGAAGGCATGGCATTCTTTCCATTCAACAGCATAGCAATTTGATCACCCTTAGGACCATTCACCACTTTGGATCCATCCAATGCTGGGAAAGCGCCTGGCACACCCTTGCCGCTATCTTGATGACAAGCTACACAGTTAGCTGCATAGACTGCAGCACCTTTGGTATTAAGTTCAGCCAAAGTCAGAGTTTTATTTGCATCTTCTGCACCTGCTGTTGAACCCTGTTTTTTGCCTGCTACCCATTTCGCATAATCTTCTTCGCTGAGTACATTCACAACGATAGGCATGAATGCATGTTCTTTGCCACACAGCTCATAGCAATTGCCACGATAGGTACCAACTTTTTCAGCCTTAAACCATGTGTCGCGTACAAAACCTGGAATCGCATCTTGTTTCACACCCAAAGCTGGAACACCCCAGGCATGAATCACATCATTTGCAGTTGTAACGATACGAATTTTTTTATTCACTGGCACAACGAGTGGATTATCTACTTCTATTAAGTAGTTATCACCCTTAGGCGCGCCCTCATGAATTTGATCACGAGGAGTTGAGAGTGCTGAGTAATAAGCAATGCCTTCACCTTCACCTTTGATGTAGTCATAGCCCCATTTCCATTGCATACCCGTAGCTTTAATCGTGATATCGGCATTGGAAGTGTCTTTCATCGCCACGACGGTTTTAGTCGCAGGCAACGCCATCAAAATAACGATTAAGAATGGCACTACTGTCCATGCGATCTCAACAGTTGTGCTTTCATGAAAGCTCGCCGCTTTGTGACCCAAAGACTTACGATGTTTAAGTATGGAGTAAAACATCACGCCAAATACGGCAAGGAAGATGACCACACAGATCACCATCATCAGTGTGTGTAACTGATAAATATCGGATGCAATTTCAGTCACTGGAGTTTGAAAATTCAATTGACGAACGGCAGGTCCACCCGTCATGTCATTGACAGCAAATGATGAGGTCGAAACCAATTGCCCAGAAATTGCTGCAATCATCATGAGTAGGCGCTTCGCGTATTTCATAGTGTCCTCAAAAGCCTAAATAAAAAATTATCGCGGATGACTCAACATCCAATTAAAAAAACTGAGGTGAACCTGCGTAATGCCCTAGTTCCTCACTCAGTTCTTTTGCAAATTCACGTCGCTTACGTTCAGTGACAAACCGACCAACGTCTACTTTGGCACTTCCTGCTTCCAAACTAATTAGTCCGTGCTTAACTTTAGGCATAGCCACTCGAGTTCTGCGTGGATCTAGTCTGATCTTTTCCGTTTTTTCTGCTCGCACCATCTCTACCACTAGACCTGATGCGCTTAAAGCTATCTGATCTCTGTCGCTTGCATGTCTTCCAAAATAAACGAAAGCAAATGCAACTGCCAGCATTTCACAGACCGCAAATACCATCACTACCCATGCACCATGAAAAGTGAAGTAACTCGCCACAATGAATGAAGCAGCACACAAGACTGAGTAAGCCTTAATCAGCTGAGCAGGCGAGATCGAGCAATTTTGTTTCAAAATCCACTCTCGCGTCGCCAACACACAACACCTCATCTTAAGAACGGGCTGCAAATGAACTTCCCTTAACTATCAAAGTATAAGTCAAAAGACAATTGATCGCCAAGAGGAAACACTTTCGTTACGGTTAGTAGACTAATCAGTCATTTTTTTTATCCATCAGTTACTTACGCAAAGCATCAAATTGGATGATGCTACTTCCATCTGCTGTTTGCTTAGGCACTGGTCGAAAAGCATGGCCGTTAATCAATTCCACACTTAAATGAATTTTTCCATCTGGTTTGCGACATTGCTCCAAACCCTCACGCACCCGCTCCCACATCCGCTTCCCGCATAAAGTTTGACGCTTAGTCCGCAAAGGATTTCCTCCAAGAGCACGTATATCTCCCAAGAGTTTTTCGATTGATGAATAAGTGATATTCATCATTTCCATATCCATAACTGGCGTTGCAAAACCGGCTCCCACCAACATGTCACCTAAATCATGTAAATCTACAAAAGGCAGCATGGCATTTTGATGCCCCAATTCAGCAAAAACATCCCGCAAGGGCTTAAAAGTATTGGGACCAAAACAAGAAAACATCAGCAAACCGTGGATGCGCAATACGCGTCGCCATTCCGCAAACACGCGATCTGGCTGCGGATGCCAATGCAAGGCTAGATTCGACCACACCATGTCGAAACTTGCGTCCCTCAGGGGTAATTGTGCAAAGTCAGCACACCCTAATAACGCATTACCTGGACCGTCATTCTTCCTACCGCTTAATTGCGCTATCCAACGTAGAGATAAAGACTTAGCTGCTTGTGAACGACTGCGCGCCGAAGTCAGCATGGCTTGCGAAGCGTCTACACCACACATGACCGCATGAGGAAAGCGTGCACGCAAAGACAATAAATCATCACCCTCACCCCATCCGGCATCTAACAGCGCACTAGGATTAGTCTTAATTAAAGAGAGTCGCTCAAACATCCGCGCCGAAATTTCGCGTCGCAAAAATTGCGAC
>JAXISQ010000065.1:0-7729 GCA_034680505.1 Noviherbaspirillum sp. | reverse complement strand
TTGTGTGGGTTGTAAGCGCAGCGTTAAATCAAATTCACGAGCTGGTATGTGTACTTGATAGATGCCATTTTTTTCACGCTTAAGATTCCATTGATGTAGCTTGAGATTGGTATCGCCTATATTAGCTTCTGCAATACCAGGATAAGCGCGTGCAATTTTTTGATCATGCTGTAATTTGCCTTTTGTAGGATCAGAAATTGCAGCATGCGCAATAATTAATTGTTGGGGTGCGAATTGACTAGGATTGTCCCTATCATGCAAAGTCGCCGAGCGAAAAAAAGTTACCTGAAAACCTAGTGTTTGATTATCTGGCGTCGTTAACCAACCAGTGATATACCACCACTCAGTTCTAAAATCAGGATGCGCACCTCTATCTTGCGGAAAGCGTAATGTGTGATGCGGCAGCACCTTAGCAAATACAGGTTCTTTGGCTTGTGATGCGAGTGGTACTGATAAACAAAGAAATAATAGCCAGCACACGCATTGTTGTAATCGCAGTTTCACCAGTCCTCCTTCACTGCACGTAGGGCACTACCCGATACCGCATAGCGTCCAGAAACTAAGGCAGTGAGTGCAGCAGAGAGAAATAAAATACTTGCTGTCGATATTAATAAATGCCAAGGCAGGTGTAACTGCATAGTCCAATGAAAGGACTGCGGATTAACAATAAAAATCAAAATCAAACTAATACAGAGACCTAAGAAAAATCCTATAAAAATTGCCATACTTGTTAATAGTGCGCCTTCACCTGCCAACAACAATAAAATTTGTTTGCGCGTCACACCTAAGTGACGCAGCATACCGAATTCTTTCGCACGTGCCAGTGTTTGTGCTGCAAAGCTAGCAGCAACACCAAATAAACCAATAATAATAGCGACAGCTTCTAAGACATAGGTAATAGCAAAGCTGCGATCAAATATTTTCATACTGATCTGATGAATTTCATCGGGTTCGGCAATCTCTAAAGAAGATCTAAAAGCTAAGGTTTGTAATTGTTGACGCACTTCTTGCGCATTACTAGAGGCGGCTATCCATAACGACATATCATTAATCGTTTTATCGCCAGTTAAGTTTTGATAATCATCTAAGCGCATTTGTATAGAACCTGTTTGTCTTGCATAGTCGCGCCATACACCTGCAACTGTAAATGCTTGCCATGTTCCAGAAAAAGGGAGTTGCACAACTTGACCTTTTTTCCAACCATATAAATCCACCATCGCTTCAGAAATCCAAATCGGATGCTGAACATTCTCTAAGGATGATTCAATCAAAGGCAAACTATTTTCAATTGCTTGCTGATTAATGGAACGTGCAATCACGACAACAGCAGGCTTGCTCGAATTAAGTAAGAGCGAAAAATGGCGTGTTTTTTCAGTACGACTAATATTTTTTAGATGCGCTATTTTTTCTTGCTCAGGTTCTTGCAATACACTTTGTTCACCACCGCTGACAGTGCGTACATACATATCAGCCGATAGTAATTGCTGTAACCATGTATCGACTGAAAGCCTAAAGCTAGCCACCATAATCGCCATAGCAACCATCAGTGAAAAACTCACTAAGACACCTGAGAGAGCAATGGAGGCCTGACTAGGTGCATTGGCTAATCGTGTGAGTGCCAGACCAGTCACAACACCGCGCCATTTTCCTGCGAGTCGCTTAAACACAGTGGCAGTCAATTGCGGCATCAGTGCTATCGATCCTACAAGTAGTAAGACGATAGAGAGATAAGCAGCAAGCGGTAAATTTGCGATCGGTGGCGCTTGCGTGAGTAGTGCGCCTATAGCGATGCTTAGTAGTGCTAACCAAGGTTTATTCAATGAATGCAATGCCTGATCTTCACCACCTGCTTTTAATGAAGCAGCAGGATGCGCACGAGTCGCTTCAAGCGCTGGCGCTAGAGTGCCTAGTAAAGCGACAATCACGCCACCTATTAAGAAAAGTAAAGCCGCGAGAGCATCGAATGTTAATTGCGGCTGCACTCCAGGAAAATAACCACCACCTAAATCACCGCCTAATAAGCTCAGTGCAGCACTCGCCATTATCGACCCCAAGACTAAACCTAAGAGTGAGCCTATGACACCAATCACACATCCTTCAAGCAGAATTTGTCTCATCAATTGCGTACGCGTCATACCGATGACACGACATAATGCAAATTGCGATCGCCTCCGTAAGACAGATAAAGTTTGGGTAGAAAAAACTAAGAACGCGCCAGTAAATAAAGCGACCATTGCTAATACATTTAAATTCACACGATAAGCACGGGATAGTGTCGCTGTACGCTGCTCTTGATCATTGGCTGACACAGCTAACATCGTTGAGCCTAAATTGTTAAGCGCGCTTTTAGTCCAGCTCTCTACTGCCACACCAGGAATTAGCTTGATATCTATACGAGATAATTGACCGACTTTACCAAAGTGCCATTGCGCACTAGCGATATCCATGACAGCAAGTCGTTGCCCTGACCGTGCAAACTGCAAAACGCCTGCAACACGCAAATGAACAGACTGCGTATTCGATCGCAACAATACATCATCACCAATTTTTACATTCAGCCATTGCATCGCAGCAGGGGAGAGAAAAAGTGTATCTGCCATCAAACCAGCAAAGGGTTGTCGCTCATCTGGTATGGCCAGTAAATCAGGTGTGATGCTTGCAGTCTGAAAGCTATCTAAACCTACAATTTTTAAAGGAGATGATTTGCCAGGGACGATAGCTTCGATTTCAACTACAGGACTTGCCACTGCAACGTCAGGCATTTGTGCAAGCGTGAGATAAACGGATTCTGGAAAGTGAGCTGTCTTAGCACGTATATGAAGATCTGCGCTGCCCGATAAACTTCTGGCAGCGGAAGAAAATTCACTAAAGGCGGCTGCATTAATTAAATGTATGCCAAAGCCTAGCGCAATACCTAATGCAATCGCACACAGCGCAAGTAACAAGCGCACTGGATGAGCACGCCATTCACTCCAAAGTAACCAACGAGTGAGCGTTATCTGCATGATGCAAATTCTTTATTATCTGTAATGTCAGTTAAGCCATCACGAGATAATAAAAGCACGCGATCAGCAGTCGCAGCGGCTAGGGCAGAATGCGTGACTAAAATAGCAGACGCTTTTGTTGCACGAATTTCTTGCTTTAATAATTGCAAAATATCTTGTGCAGTATCAGGATCTAAATTACCAGTAGGTTCGTCTGCCAGAATCAGTCTGGGTTGATGGACCAAGGCGCGGGCTATAGCAACCCTTTGCATTTCCCCACCAGATAACTGGCGCGGAAAATCATCGCCTCTATCTTGCAAACCTACCGCAGCTAATAGTTGTTGTGCCCTGTCTAGAGGTAGGTGATTTAATACTAAGGGAAGAGCAATGTTTTGTAATAAAGTCAGATGCGGCAAAAGATGAAATGCCTGAAAAATAAATCCACATTTTTCACGTCTTAATAAAGTAGCGGCATCATCATCCAATACACTGATATCTACGCCATCTATACAGATTTTTCCGTTATTCGGTTTATCTAAGCCTGCGATTAAATTCAGCAAGCTTGATTTACCTACGCCAGAGTCACCCATAATGGCAACATACTCACCGGGCGCAACGGAGAAATCGAGATTCTTTAAAACTTGGCGCTGGCCATAGGCTTTATTGAGTGAAATGCATTGCAAGGAAAAAGGGGAGTCAGACATAGCACTAGCGGGATGTGGGAGTGCACAGAGTGTAGCAAGTCTGCACATTTACTGCTGCGCTGACTATTTTTGTAAAAATTTGATTAAAATGATTAAAAAACAGGGAAGTATTTACATGAATGGAGGCTATATGAAAAAAATTGCAATTTTATTTTTACTATTTTGTTTAACGAGCTGCGGAACAGTTGGGGGATTAATATCCGGCGCAGGAACTGATATGCAAAAAGCAGGAGAATGGATTAAGAAAAAATAAAATATCGAGAAAAGATTCTTCGCTTTTTTAAATAGGTTTAACAGCAGAAGAATAATTTTTTATTTATTTGAAAATGTTACTGCATTAAATTTACCCCCATAGGATTTAATAGCGGTAATAAATGGTAATGATTTTTTTTCATTGCGATGCTGAATGCAGTTTCACCATCCTGTGAAGTTTGATTGAGCAGTATTTTTTTATCTGTAACACGTTCAAGCAAGGCTTTAATCACAGAATAATGACCACCCGATGCTGCATAGGTTAGTGCTGTATTTCCATCTGAATCAGTCATTTTAGCTAATGTGTTTTTATCTTTCACAAAATCAAATATTGAGTGAATGATTTGTGCATTACCCAGACCTGAAGCGATCATTAAACTTGTTAGGCCTGAATGCATTCTTTTTTGAGCTAGATTATCAGTATTTTTAACACTGCCAAGAATGAGTTTGAGCATAGAATTTCGGTTATATTTTGCGGCTATCATTAATGCATTAGAACCATCCGTGAGTTCTGTATAAATTAGCTTTTCCAAATCTTTTACTGCGCTAAGTAATTTTGAAGTCGCTATTATAAAATCTTCCATAACAGCAATCATAAAAGCATTAATGCCTTCATGACTACTCTCAAGAATCAATGATTCTTTATTACTCGTTGTTTGTAAAAGCAAATCTATCATTTCTATATTGTTGTTTTTCACTGCAAGCATGAGAAGCGTAGTTTCATTTATGTTTTTCTTATGAATTATTTTTTCAATATCTATATTCGATCGAATAATAAATTTAGCTAGTGCTGTATTGTTATCATTGATGGCGTTAAATAAAATATTAAAATTTTCATCAAGTTGACGTGAAATTACGGTTTTAATAATTTCTTCTGGCTTTTTATAGGAGGAAGATATTGTTGTGTATGAGCTTAATTTCAAATTAGCTGGAGTTGATTTTTCTGCTTGTTGAGTTGGCCGTAGAACATCTAGCATTTGGTGGTAACCATTTTTAATTGCCATGTCATAGGCTGTTTCACCATGCAAAGTCATTTGTGAAAGCAGTAGATCTGAATCAGGTATTTCATTTAGCAATACATTGATTACTTCCGTTCTCTTTCGTGCAACCGCAAACATAAGCGCTGTATTCCCATTTGCATCTGCTAACTGCGCTAAAGTATTTTTATTCTCTACTTTGCTTAACAGAGTTTTGACAATTTTAGCGTTTCCCGTTTCAGCAGCATGCATTAGGCTGCTTAATCCTGCATACCGTGATGTTTGGGCTAGGTGATCCGGATTGCTAGCATTGTCAAGTAAAAGCGTGGCCACCTCATGTAAGTTAAATTCTATTGCATAGCTCAGTGTATTCATTCCATAAATATTTGATGCATAAATCAGCTTATCTTTGTCATTAACAGAATTTAATAAAAGAGAAATAACATCGAATCGCCCCTTGCTTTCATTGCGTATCGCATAAAAAATTGCATTACTATCTGGGATGTTTGAATGAATAAAGTCATTCTTATCGCTAATAAGATTGAAGCAAAACTCAATTTCTTGAGGTGGTGAATATGTTAGTAAAGTTATGAAGTTTGTGACATCTTTTTCATACTTAATACTCAAAAATTCACGCATGTTGAAATTATTTAAAGACATTCCAGCAGATAGATAAGGAGAAATGATTTCATTTCTTTTGTTTAAATTATTGTTCCTATAATTTGCTATCAGGGCATATGATAGAAAATATTTAAAATTTGTAAGTAAATCATATTTTTCTAGAATATTTTTCAATTCTGGAATTTCTCTTGCAAAGTCTATCTGCATAGGGTTCATTAAAATAATTTCCCCTTTTTTTTCTGCCATTTTTACTCGTGATAAAACAAAGTGATTAATAGCTTGTATATGTTTGTCTTCTATCACCGTGAACTCACGCATGACACTTTCCATGAAATCACCAAATGATTGACCTTCAATAGGATTATTTTGTTTTGTTAACCAAGAAACGAGTTCAAATTTCCCTAAAGTAATTGCGTAATACATAGCATTTGCTCCAAGCTTTTTCTTTTTATTTACTTCTTGAAGCGATATGAGTTCTGGATAGACTGCTGCCAGCCTTTGTATTTCTTTCAACGAACTAGATTTTTCTTTTTTCAATAAATTAAACCAATCTATTTTTGCTTGTTGTAGGCTAATTGATTTATTTTTTGAAGTATGTTGATAAGCATTTATTTTATTTTTTTCAATTTCTAAAATTATATTTTTATCATTAGGAATTGTCTGGCTATCTATAGTGATTTTCTCTTTTCTAACGGTAATTTTTGGAATTGTTGTCGCTGTTTCTAAGGGCAGTTGATTTATATTTGTTGTTAATATGTTGTTTACATTATTATTTTGTGAAAATTTAAACGGAATAGAAGTCCAATCCTGCTCTTTTACTATTGAGTTTGTGCGAATTAAATTTTTCTGTTCAGCTTGTTTTTCCGTAGCCGTTCCACGATAGGTCGGGCCTCGTTTTACTATAGTTGCCGATAAAGGTAGTTCAGCTTGATGATCAATTTCATCCTGATGCGCTATATTTTCTTCAATATCTATAGTACTAGTCTGCTTTAAAGTGCCATTTAATCGAAGAATAGCGGATTCTATTTCTTGAAAACTGATTGGGTGCGAGGTTTTGAGTAAATACTTTAGTAAATCCTGATGCTGATCGATAGAAATTATTTCTATTTTTATCCCTATGTGTATCGTTTCTAAGATGGCTAATTTTTCTTCGTTATTAAAATTAATAGGCTTATTTTCATTATTTATTTTTAAGTAATTAAGTAATGTAGGTAGGGATTTATTCAGTGACCCAGATTTCTGTATAGCTTGAAATATCGCAGGAATATTTTCTAAGGAGGCTAGGGTGCGTAGGGCTAATAAGATCGATACGCTACTAATTTCATTCTGTTGCCAATTTTTAATACTATCGAGAGCCGATCTTAATATGAAAATTAAGTTTGATTGCTGGTCAGTAGATATTAGTTTTTTTTGTAGAAAATAATCTAATGCGGATAGAAGCCCACTACTATTAACGGGTGATCCTAGCCATGTTAATTTTTCTTTTTTACATAGGTTTTTACAAATTTTTATAATTGCAACGACTGCTTCTGATAATGTTGGTTTGCTTAGTATTGTTTGAGATTTTTCTTGTATTAGTATCCAGCGAGAGGCTGATTTTATAAAACTGGCAATATTCACAATAGCTTGTGGATTAGTATTGTATTTTTCATCTGATTTAAAAATAACAAATGTACTGACTAATTTTTGCATTGCTAGCCCACTCTGGCTTGTACTAGTCCCAACCAAATTATGCTCGTAAAGGCAGCGCATAAAATTACAACAATTTGTTAATGAATTTAGTTCGCCATGATTTTCAAGCCTAAAACTTTGTTCATGAATTCTTTCGCAAATATAATTGACGGTCTCATCTAGTGATCCATTATCAATCGATAATAGATTCTGCTCTATGCCTTCTTTTAATGTGTTTGTTACATTTATTAGTTCAATAATATTGCATTCGTTCAGCCATTCTTTGTTAGATAGAAAATACTTACATAAACCATTGACTGTTTCGCTCCATGCCAGACGATTTAATTTTCCTTCTGAGTTGTTTTCAATATTAATCATCTTTAATTGAATCATGGTATTGAGCTGAACCATGCACTTACTGAGCTGCTTGCTTGTTAGCCAGTCGGCATCAGCAGAACCATTTGCCCAATTTTGTAGACGTATTAATGTCAGTTGAAAGACTTGTTTTATCGCTTTGTTA
>JAXISQ010000064.1:0-7807 GCA_034680505.1 Noviherbaspirillum sp. | reverse complement strand
GTGTCATTTCGCAAATCAAGCATGACAGCACCATCAAATGCGGTCTCAGCAAGTTCAGCATGAAATGGTGAGGTTTGCATAAAACCATCACGTATATGCCCATCAAAACGCAAATCACGCACTGCTATTTTTGCGCCCTCAACAGAACGTACTCTTATATTGAGATCAGCATCATCTAATACGATTTTTTGCGGCAGTATAGGAATGTCTAGCGATGCACTACCCGCTGATGATTTTGCTGTTTTGGATTTTTCTGGCTTGTTATTGGTTGATGCTGCTACCGGCATCAAGGAATCTAGCTCTGCACTATCTATGTTGGAAGCATCTAACTGAACTTGCAGATGAGATCTTCCTGCTTTCAATGTGCGAGCAACATCCACATACATATTACTGCGCCCAAGTTGAAACACTAAATTCGATACCTTCCAGTTTTCTCCAGCTGTACTGACCTGTCCCGCTAAAGCAAGCGGTGCATCAGCACCAGGACGCAAGCCAAACCAAGATGCGACTTCACCTGCGCGCTCTGCCCCTACACTAAAACTGATATCTGCCTGCTGCTGATTCGCGTTTAGATTGCCTGCTATACGTGCTGTCAAACCCTTAGATTGCGCAATGAATTCTATGGGTGTTGTTCCGGTTGACATGCTAGTGACAAGATCACCACCATAGAGTTGTGCATCGACAGCATTACCTAATAAACTACCGCGAAAATTTCCCTGTAAAGGACTACTTTCAGGTAGAGCAATACTGAGTTGATCAACAGTGAAGCCTACAGGTTTACCACCTTGCACATTACCGTAACTCAAACGACTGTTGAGTAATTCAAGACGCACAGCAAGTGCATGCATTAATTCACTGCCACGATTACCTTCTGAAGTGAGTTGTAATTTAAGTTTGCCTAACTTGCCTTCTATCCCTTTCACTCCAGTGAGAAATTCAGCTAAGCCACCTATGTCAGCATGTTCACCACCAAAATCAAATTTAAAATTTGGTTTAGTGCGAGAAGCATCAATCTTGATCTCACCTTTAAGTGGAACGCCCGCTACATTCGCTTGTAATGGCAAGGAGAGTTTGCCTTGTTCAAGTTTTAATCGCAGACCAGCATTACTAATGTCACCTGGCAAACTCAGCCAACGATCTACTTTCATCTCCAGATCAACATCGACATTTTTTAACTCTTGCAAATCAAAACTTGCCTGCGCAAGGCTTTGATACAAAGCGCGTAAATCTGTTGGTGGATCTTCGTCTTGCTGATCTTGTCCAAGGAAAGGACGCAAATCTAAAGTAGACATCACGAGCTTGCCACTTAAACGTGGACGCACTTTTTTCGTATCAATACTGAGTTGTCCTTGCATGGCAGTTTTACCTAACATGCCAGAAAGATCAGTCAACGTGATTTCACCGGGTGCGACTTTTAAATAAGCACCAATTCCAGCTGCACCTGCATTTGGTAAGTCAATTTCTAATAAGCGACCAAATTTAGCCAGATCAGGAGTACCTAAACCAAATCGCAAACTAGAATTTTTTTCACCAAGATTGCCATTAATGTTTAATACACTCTCTATAAACTCTAATTGAATATCAACTGGCCAAGGCTCACGTCCGGCTACCAGTGAAACTAAAGAACCACCTTTGATTTGTAGTTTGTAAGGTAAATCATTATCTATACGACCACTTGCAGTGGCATGTAAACCGGCATGGGCTGGCACTGCGGCCTCGAAAGTATCAAGAGCAAAATGCTGCGCTTGTCCATTCACGCCGCGATAAGTCACTTGCAAAGCTGTGAGCGCAATTTTTTTTATGTCAATGCTGGCAGCAAGCTGCTCTACAGAGAGTGCCTCCGATGAAGTAGCTTGCTCTTTCGTTTCTGATTTATCTTCTTGAAGATCAAAGGTCCAATTATTTTTTCCGTTTGCCTGCTGCTGTAATAAGACTTTAACGTTTTGCCCTGATAACTCTTCTGCACGTAGTGTCTTATTAAGAAGAGGCAGTAAATCAAGGGCAATCTTGATTTCACCTACCTGAAGAAAGTCTTCACCTTCAAAACCACGAGGTTGTGCAACTCGTACATCACGTATTAACAAGGCAGGGAATAGACTGACACGTAATTTGAGTGCACCCTGAACACGTACCGTGCGTCCTAATTTTTCTGAAAGTAAGGTGGAGATTTTTTCTTGATATGGCCCAGCATTGATTTGAATACCAATCAAAGCGACATACACTACCATGAGTAAAAATACGACAAGCGCAGCACGCCATGACCTGAGCCATTTTTTAGCTAGGTTGAACACTAGGCGGGGATTTTTGTCGTGCTGGGATGAAGTCATTGCATGCACCTTATTGCAACTCAGACCCAGCGATTTTAACAGGCTGCTGCCGAGTAAACTTAAGCATCAAATCATACGCAACTCGGCAACAAAGACAACTTCCATTTATAGCTGTTTATGAAAATTATTAAACCGCTTTACAGTTGCAGCGCTGGGAGCCGCGGGTCTAGGCAATTTATCTAGTCCACTGTCTAATAATTTATCCATGCGGGTAGCTGGTGAAGGATGGGTAGAGAACAACAGCTCTGCACGTGGATCATTGCCCTGCAAGGCCATCAGTTTTTCGAGTACGCTCAGTGCTGCAGCTGGATCATAACCAGCGCGTGTCATGATTTCTACACCCATACGATCGGCTTCAAACTCAGCACCTTTATCTAAACCGCGCGCATACATTTGACTACTCAAGCCAGAAATTTTGTCGCCCTCTTCATCTTTGCTCATTTCTTGCAAATTCTTAGCAGCTTTTTCTACCAATCGCTGACGTTGCACCACAGTGTAGTGATGCTTACGAATCACATGCGCAACCTCATGCGCCAAAATAAATGCCAACTCATCTTCTGTTTCTATGAGTTTTAATAAACCACTACTTATGAGTACATAGCCTGCAGGTGCAGCAAAAGCATTAATGCCATCCGATTTAACTGCAGCAAAGCGCCAACGATAATTGGATCCTGTGACAGCAGCAACAGAATTACCCACTAAATTTAAGTAGCGCTGCACAGGCGCAGCATCCACTAAGGGCGCAGCACCTAGTATGGTTGCTGCTGCAGATTGCCCTACATTTTCTTCATCATTATTCGCAGCCAGCACTGGCAAAGAAAACAATGCAGCAGCAAGTAAGCATGTTTGTAGAGTGTGTTTACCAGTCATCTTTACGCTTCTTTTTCTTAGGTGTGTCATAGTCATCGTCAGCAGGTGCATCGGTTGCTTTAGTTTTTTCATCAGGTTTTACTTCAGTCTTAGTTTCTGATTTAGCAGCGGGTTCAGCAGGCGCTGCAGTGAGTGCAATTTTTTCACTTAGAGGGCGTATGCTTCCTTCCGTTCTAAATGCTGGCACAACTGAAGCATCAAGTACATAGCTTTCTAATTTCACGACAGCTTGTGGATCTGGCTTGCCTTGCAATAAATCTTTTGCAGACAGACCTCGCGCAGCAGAAGTTGACACAATATTGCCCTTACCTGTACGGCCCGTATCTAAAGCGACTGAGCCTCCGGTGGTTGAAGCCATGTTGACGACACCTAGCTTTACCCAACCCTTCTTACCTCCTGCATCAACTTCTACCCAAAATCCCTGACGCTTAGTAATTTTCAATGGCGTTCCTGCTTTTGCATCGGCAGTTTTTGCACCATCAGGCTTATCAAACAATCCTGTATTTTCTTTCAGCGTTTGTGCTTGTATCGCTGATGAAAAAATCAGCATCAAAAAAAACAGTAAAGAGGGGGAAAAACGATAGTGCACCATAAAGCCTCGGGATTTATCAACCAATTAAATTTGTTAAAGATTCATTCATCTGCAATATACAAAACATAAATACGTACCGCATTTAGTTACTTATATTGTTTGAATTACCAATCTTTATCTTTAGATTTTTTCTTTTTAGGTGCGTATTCATCATCTGCTGAGTCAGATTTAGTAGCATCAGATTTAGCCATATCGTCTACTGAACCTTTAGGTAGTGGCCTTAGTTGCAAACTACCGCCTTCTAAAACTTCTTCAGATCCAGAAATTAATTTTGCAGTCGACATTTGTGAAGTCACTGCAGTAATCTCTACCACACCCACATCACTTTCCTGACGGCCAAGTGACTCTTTCGTATACGGATCCACCATGGGCGCACCCAACTTCACTAATTTATATTTGCGACCATTTTTAACGGTAATCCCACCTTGATTCAAGGTCATGGTTTTACCTTCTGCTGCTATCACAGCAATCGGATAAATCGCATTTAAGATTGTTTCACCTATCTCTTGTGCGATATCGGTTGCATGCATGCCTATCGTTTTACCCGTTACGGTACGACCACGATGATTGTAGGTTTGCGCAAATTTGATTTGATGGGTAGGTACATCTATCACACGTATATCCACTGTGACTGGCATATTGATGCGCTCCATTTCACGTCCATTCGGACGAGTAATGGTTTCTGCATTTTGAGAGAAATCTTTTAAGACCAACACAACAATATAATCACTTGATGCTTTGGCAGTGAGCTTCACCATTTCTTCAATTGGCATATCACCTTTACGGATCAAGCCTTTTTCATCTTCAACAGCACCGCTATTACGTCTATCTAACATAGCAAAACGACGTGTTTGCGTTAGGTATGCTTCAGTGCCAGCAGAGAGTTGCTCTGCAAATTGAATCGCAGATGGGTCGCTTAATAATCCATTTACAATCGCAACCGGCGTGACGGCCAAGCGCAAACGTTTCATTTGCCCAGATTGTTCATAGCGCGGAATCTGCGCCTGAATCTTCACCATCATTTGCCCCGATTCCGCATCCTTACCCTGCTCGAGAACTTGATAACTCTTCACTACGCCTTTAGAAAGCTTACTTATATTTTGCTTGAAGCTTTCGCTATTTGTTGCCTCGCCATCTTTAACTTGCTGCTGCATTTCAACTGCAGTCGCTGACGCCATATGGGCACCGGTCACCTGCGAGACAGCATTGTCCAGCGCATCCAAGGTAGCGAGTTTGACGTCCTTGCCATAACCCACCACTGTCACGTCAATGATTTCAATCTTGCCTTGAGCATGAACATGCATTGACAATAAGAACAGCGAAGCCAATAGGCAGCGCACAAACAGCGTGCTACGCATCCAACGTAATGAAGTAGTCATCATTTTCCTTAGCTAGCGATCATGCATTAACGCAGATTAACTTGGTTAATAATGGCATCCGCTGCTTGTTTTGCAGATTTTTCTAATGCCTTGCGTTGTGCATCTAATTCTTCTGCACCACGGCCATCGGTTGTACGGTTTGCTGCACCGAGTTGTTTACTACGACGACCCGTCAAGCTATATGCTTGTACGTTAACGTTACCACTTGCCATCGTTAAACCAGTATCAGCATCTTTACGTGTACCGTCTAAGGAAATTTGCGCAATAACGAATTTACCAATCTTGCATTCCTTTAGCTTAGTAAAAATATCTGCCATGAATTTATCTGGCAAACCACCGGTTGGCGATTCTGCATAGATTTCAGAGAATTTTTCTGCAGGTGGCAATTTGCAATCCGCTACCAACTCACTCCACATAGAGATATCGATTTTATTAACGCGCAAAGTTTCGCTGATACGGTTTTGCAAGTCAGCCATTTCAGACCAAGGCTTGTAAGTTAGTTCAGCACCCTTTTTCTCAGTAGTGCCGCTAGTCACATCAGTACGACCTGTGGTGACTGAAGAAGTGTCTGTAATAGATTCAGAGGTTGAATTCTCAGTAGAATCACCTGAATCTTTACTCGAATTCGTGCCTGATGTGCTCTCTGTTGACTGTTTTTTCTTAGTCACACGTTTATCAAATGATTTTTTCACATCGATTACACGCGCCATAACCAGCAAAGCTACGTCGTCTTCACCTTCTTTTTTGTCAGCATCATTTTTACCGCCCGCTTTTGCAATCGAGCGTAATTTGCTTTCAATTTGATTTTCATTCACGGTTGCCTTAATGCGAATTACGCATTCACCAGATTTGCACTCTTCGTTGGCAACAGTAATATCAATCATTAAGTCATCTAAATTTTCTAACAGCAGCTTTTCATTCGCCAGCACATTGTCTAATTTAGCGCCTTCAATCTCAGCCTTATAGTTATTCCATGCTGATTTTTTAGCCGCAACCATGGCTTCTTTTTTATCTTTACCAGTACCTTGACCACGCACAAATTTTTGCTGTGCCTGAGCAAAGCCTGCAACACTGACTAATAAAACTAGCACTACCAAACTAGAGAATAATTTTCTTAACATAGCGATCTCATCAAAAAATAATAAATATAAAAAACTTATCGCGCGATTGCGCATTGTTTCAAAACCTTAGGAATTGCATCTTTAATGCTGTCGTAGTTCACACCCAAGGATGTAATCGCTTCTGCATCATTTTTTGCAATACCCTTCATAAGGCCACTTAGCGTGCGATATAACAATCGATCGAAGAACACAAAATCTCTATCAGGATTGTCATCATCAGGCTGATCATAGCGAATGATGTCACTGTCTTCTGGTGCACCAGCCACAACTTGCAATAACTTTTCTGGCTGACCTGAAGTTTTATCAAACACACGCACACCAATAATGATGCGACGCTTGAGATAAATAATACCTTGCTGACGACTAGGTACTTTTTCTTTGGCGGCTTTAATCAATACCACTTCAAATTCCAAATCAGCGTCTGGTATGGCAATTTTATCTTGCGTGATCAAACTCTCAGAAAATTTAGTCGCGTAACGATTTGCCAGCGCATCATTTTCTTTGAAAGGTAACATGGGAATATCTAAGCCATCACAGATTGCTGCACTAGCTTGAAAACCGAGAAAATCTGCGTTGAATTTTTGATCCAACTTATATTCCTGCAACTGAGCAAGAGCACCTTCACTGACTTTTGAAATTGTCACCCTAGCAAAAAAATTAGGGCTATAACCCGCATTCCATTTTCCAAAACGACTCAGGAAAGTCGCAAATGCAGTTGCATGTACTAAGTAGGAATCACCTAGCATGTCAACTGCATTTTCATTCGCCTTACTCACATCCGGAATTTTGCGTGTATCTCTGGTTACGAAAGAAAAAGACGAAATAATGCGCCAACCTGAACTTTTTTCATAATTCAGAATTAGCCCCACACCCGCCAAGAAAGTAACAATAGAACCATCTATAGTTGGCTCTTTTAAATCAACGCGGCGTATTGCAGTGGAGGCTTCATAGTCATGCGCCATCCCAACTAGATAGTCTTCACCTAATTTCACTTCAGGTTTAAAGACAACTAACTGTGGTGCTAATTTCGTGATTTGCTCTTTCAACGCATCATTCATGAATTTGAATGCTTGCGTATCACTAATAGAAATACCACCACGTTTTTTTTGTAAATAGCGACGTGTTAATTCATAACGAGCTTGTGCAGGGCCGCCATTTAAACCAAAGCCTGCCCACACGGGAGCAGATTTTGGTTTTGTTCTATCCGCTGCATAAGCTGGCAAAAATCCAGGTAAACCTGATGCAACCACCCAACCTGCTGCTGCTTTTAACAGCGTTCTACGTTTAATAAATTTCATACAGAGTCAGGCTATCTTAAAATGAATTATTCTTAGAAAGATCTTCAGCGACTTTTTTCTTGTCTGGCACAGGGACATTTTTAGCGCGCATAGCCTGCTCCCATTTCGCTGCAAACACACAACTTCTGATTAAGGCGTTTTGCGCTTCTGCCATGGCAGGTGTCAGCATTGCTGCTCTCACCATTAAATCATCTTGCTCACCGCCTTGGCTTTGCTGACC
>JAXISQ010000063.1:0-7936 GCA_034680505.1 Noviherbaspirillum sp. | reverse complement strand
GGTTTTGACACCATGCGTTATTCCGAACCTGAGATACGTCGTATTGCGCATGTTGCATTTCAAGCTGCACGTAAACGCGGCAAGCGCTTGACGAGCGTAGATAAAGCAAACGTGCTCGAGACTTTCCAATTCTGGAAAGACATCATGATTGATGTGCACAAAGAATATGCAGATATAGAACTCGATCACATGTATGTTGACAATGCTGCTATGCAGTTAGTGCGTGCACCGAAAAAATTTGATGTCATTGTCACTGGCAATATGTTTGGCGATATTTTGTCAGATGCAGCAGCGATGTTAACTGGCTCGATCGGTATGTTGCCTTCTGCTTCACTCGATGCAAACAACAAAGGTTTATATGAACCTTCCCATGGTTCTGCTCCCGATATCGCAGGTAAAGGTATTGCAAATCCGTTGGCGACGATTTTATCCGCTGCCATGATGTTGCGTTTCTCTTTGAACTTGCCTGCTGAAGCAGATCGCATTGAAGCAGCAGTTAAGAAAGTATTGTCACAAGGTTTACGCACTGCAGATATTTATGAAGCAGGCACAACCAAGGTGGGCACAGCAGAAATGGGTGATGCAGTTGTTAAAGCCTTGGCTTAAATAAAACATTAAACATTTATAAGCAGATAACAAGCTGCTTACAATTTTGTACGGTGAGATAAAAAATGAAATTAGTAGGCTTAGTTGGTTGGCGTGGCATGGTGGGATCTGTGTTGATGCAGCGTATGCAGCAAGAAGATGATTTTGCCCACATAGAGCCGGTGTTTTTTTCTACGTCGAATTCAGGCGGTAAAGCACCTGCTATGGCGAAGAATGAAAGCACACTTAAAGATGCGCACGATATTGAAGCGTTAAAGCGTTGTGATGTGATTTTGACTTGCCAAGGTGGCGACTACACCAACGAGATTTTCCCTAAGTTGCGTGCAGCAGGATGGAATGGTTATTGGATAGATGCAGCGTCTAGCTTGCGTATGAAAGACGATGCCATCATCGTGCTTGATCCAGTTAATCTCGATGTGATTAAACATGCTTTGACATCCGGCGTAAAAAATTATGTGGGTGGTAATTGCACAGTCTCTTGCATGTTGATGGGTTTAGGTGGTTTGTTTGCACATGATTTAGTCGACTGGATGACATCCATGACTTATCAAGCTGCTTCAGGTGGTGGTGCACAACATATGCGTGAATTGCTGACGCAGTTTGGTAGCCTACATGCTGAGGTACGTGATCTATTACATGACCCAGCATCAGCGATTTTAGAAATCGATCGAAAGGTACTCGCTAAACAGCATGCACTGACTGCAGATGAAACACAGCATTTTGGTGTGCCATTGGGTGGCAATCTGATTCCTTGGATAGATAAAGATCTGGGGAATGGTCAGTCACGTGAAGAATGGAAGGGCGGCGCTGAGACGAATAAAATTTTAGGGCGCGGTAAAGAGTTTGGCGCACAAGCAAAAGCTGCCATTCCAGTTGACGGCTTATGTGTGCGGATTGGTGCTATGCGTTGTCATTCACAAGCATTGACCATCAAACTCAAAAAAGATGTGCCTTTAGATGAAATCAACGACATCATTGCTAGCAATAATCAATGGGTTAAGTTTGTGCCGAACACACGTGAAGCATCGATGCAGCATCTCACGCCTGCAGCGACCACTGGCAGTTTGACCATTCCAGTAGGCCGTGTACGCAAGATGCAAATGGGTGGTGAATATATTTCTGCTTTCACAGTGGGTGACCAATTATTGTGGGGCGCAGCTGAGCCTTTACGTCGTATGTTGCGCATTGTGTTGGAAGCATAATCTGCTCGATGGTATTCAGTGGCTTCGTGGTGGATGTGCAACGGTGGGTAAGGGGTGGTGCATTCAGCAGTTGAGCCTGCTGGGACTGGTTCTGGCATGGGTTGCAAGGCGCACAGGCCAGTGTTAAGGTCTTGTAAGTTCAGCAATCTTCCCATTCAAAAGCAATGGTGGCGATTGAAATTAGCAGTCATTATTTCCGATGTGATTTATGTTTTCTTATAAAAAAACTTTGTTGAGTGCTGTTTTACTGAGTACGCTGCTATTGCAGCCCTCGGTAATGCTAGCGGCTGCGCTGGGTGAAATCAGCGTGCAGTCTGCTATTGGCCAAAGACTGAGTGCGGAAATAGAAATTGTTGGTTTATCAAAAAATGATGCAGATACTATCTCTCTGCGTCTTGCGCCACCTGAAGCATATAAAGAAGCAGGACTAGATTACAGCTCACTCTTACGTTCACTGCGCTTCAATATAGAAAAAAAATCTGAGCGATATATAGTGCGCCTGAGTTCAGAGGAAGTGGTGAATGATCCTTTCATCACGATTCTGTTTCAAATTGATACCGATGGTAATCGCACCATACGTCAATACGCCTTATTGCTTGACCCTCCTGCAGTAGATCAACAAGTGGCAGTGACGGAACCGCAAACTGCAGTTGTTCCTGATCTAGAAGCGGCTGTTGTACCTGCAAATACAGCAACTGACGTAACCACCACAACGACACCGACACAAGCTGCGCCATCTGCCGAAGTTGCAGCGACTCATACTGTGAGTAAGGGCGAAACACTGCATGGCATAGCTACGCAGTTAAAGCCTGCAGATACTAAGCTCGAACAAGTATTGATTGCCTTGCAAAGATTAAATCCCAATGCACTTAATGGTGGCAATATCAATCGTATGAAAGCAGGGTCTGTGTTGACACTGCCAGATGCCGATACGATTAAAGCCATCGATGCAAATGATGCGCGCAAGTTAGTCAATGCGCAGACAGCAGATTTTCGTCGTTATCGTGAACAGTTAGCAAACTATGCGCGTAAGCCAGATGTGGCAGCAGAAGCGAGATCTGATGAAACTAATAATCGACAATCACAAGGTCGAATTGGTGTGCAAGTCACTGAGCCCACAGGTAATGTGACACAAGACAAACTGCGCTTGAGTAAAGCTGGAGCAGTTGGTAATACACAATCAGCTGCGAATGATGCTGCGAATATGGATAAGATCGCTGCAGAAAAAGCCTTAGCGGAAGCAAATGATAGGGTTGCAGCGTTAGAAAAAAATGTGCGTGATATGTCTAGCTTGCTAGATATGAAAAATCAGACCTTGGCTGCCATGCAAAGTCAGAACAAGTCTGCAGCCGTTGCAACGCCAACAGAGCCAACTTCAACTACTGCTCCAGTAACTGAGACGCAAGCTGTAGAAAAAACAGAAGTAAAAGCTGAAGTAAAAACTGAAGCAGAGCCTGCTTCTCAAACCGTAGTGCAGTTGGTTGAAGAAAAAATAAAAACAGATCCACTCGTCACTGAAATGAAAACATGGAAGTGGGACAGTGCGCAGTTTTTCAATCAAGACACAGCAGCTTATGCAAGTGCAGCGGCGGTTGTATTGTTATCGCTAGCGTTTATTTCTTCTGTGGTACGTCGTCGTCGCTATCCCACCAATGTCTATGATGCGAATCCATTTTTAAATGAACGCAAGACTAAGGCGCAATCTGAGCTTGAAATAAAATCAGCTACGACTACTGCTAACATGGAATCAAAGAACAGCGTATTCCATTCTAATTTTGTGCCGTCCGTTAGTCAGTTAGACACGAATGAAGTAGATCCCGTTGCAGAAGCAGATGCTTACATTGCTTATGGTCGCGACAAACAAGCTGAAGAAATCTTATTAGATGCTTTACGATCACATCCACAGCGTCATATCTTGCGTGTTAAGTTACTTGAAATTCATGCTGGACGTCAGGATAAAAAGAAATTCGCAACCTTAGCAACAGAATTACAGTCTATGACTAAAGCCAAGGGTGCGGAGTGGGAACAAGCTATGCGTATAGGTCGCATACTCGATCCAGATAATCCTTTGTATAGCGCCGCTAAACCTACCGTGCGGGCTACACAAACCGCTATCGCACGCAGTGGTCAAGAAACTCTCATTCGCAACGAGCCTTCTTTGAAATTAGTGGTATCTGACACTACCGTATCAAAGTCTTCCTCCGTGATGGAATTTGATTCGCGTTTAGAAGGCATGCTAGCAGCGCATAGGAAACGTGAAATCGCAGATGGCATTCCTCCCATCATAGATGCAGAAACCCATATAGGATTAGATTTTCCTAGTGAGGCTAATCACACAAAAATTCGGGCTGAGATCGTCATCAACGATGATCGTGCTCTTACTGCGCTACGTACAAAATTAGATTTGGCGTTAGCTTGTCAGGAAATCGGAGATCGCGACGGAGCCAGAGAATTATTAAGTGAAGTGGCGAGTGCGGAAAATCCTGAGTTGGCTAAGCGAGCAAAATCCTTACTTGCTCAGCTTGCATAAAATCTGTGTAGGTAAATTCATAGCGCTGTATCTTTTTATTTTATCTAGTCATGGTCGTTGAATTACTTTGGCTACAGATAAATAAACTTCCCCTGTGTTGAGTGATCAGTTTTGAATAATCTTTGCTGAAGCCTTCTAACAGCAAAGATAAAGCTAATTAACTGAGACGTTTTTGATCATGCTAGGTGATGCATAGTGAAACATGATGTAAAAAGAATCGTGCTCGGTATTCAATATGATGGTAGCTCTTGGCAGGGTTGGCAGCGTCAGCCGCATGGTATTACTTTGCAAGACAAACTAGAAGCGGCATTAACTGAGTTCACACAAAAACCTGTGGAAGTAGTGTGCGCAGGTCGTACGGATTCTGGAGTGCATGCAATTGAACAAATTGTGCACTTCGATACCGATGTAAAGCGTGAGCTATTTTCATGGGTAAGAGGCACGAATGCCTTAATGCCATCTTCAATTGCTGTGCGTTGGGCAACTGAACTGCCTATAGGTGAAGAGGCTTTTCATGCACGCTTTTCTGCCACTGCACGAACTTATCACTATCTAATCTATAACAATGCGGTTCGTTCTCCTTTGTGGAAGGGGCGGGCAGGTTGGGTATTTCGCCCCTTACAAATTGATTTAATGCGTGAAGCTGTCCAGGCTTTAATTGGATCGCATGATTTTTCTGCATTTCGTGCAGCTGAATGTCAGGCGCATTCACCAGTACGCACAATGCACAGCATAGAAATCTCTCAGCAAAACGATTTAATCTTACTGACCTTTCGTGCCAATGCGTTTTTACATCACATGATAAGAAACATAGTGGGATCACTGATACAGGTGGGGAGTGCTAATCAGTCTCCTGCATGGATAGAAAAATTATTAATTGGTCGTGATCGCAGTCTTGCAGCACCTACCTTTGCGCCCGATGGTTTATATCTGGCTAAAATTGATTACGATAGCCATTGGAACTTACCGCAAATATCCCATGCCTTTCCTTTGTTTTGGAATCACGATAAATGACGCAAATTATTACTAAACGTACTCGCATCAAATTGTGTGGATTAACCCGCGCAGAGGATGTACAGCTTGCAGTGGAATTAGGCGCAGATGCATTGGGTTTTGTTTTTTATCCTGCATCACCACGTGCTGTTGATGCAAAACAGGCAGCACAGTTGCTCGCTTTATTGCCACCGTTTGTCAGTGCGGTTGGTTTATTTGTGAATGCCTCAGTGGCAGAAGTGAGGCAAACACTAGCGATTGCGCCCATATCAATTTTGCAATTCCATGGTGATGAGACCCTAGAGCAATGCTGCGCGATTGCACAAGAGGTGCAGCGCCCCTTTTTACGCGCGCTCAGAGTCAAGCCCGATATGAAATCAGCCGATTTGTTAGAATGTGATCAGCAATACCGTTCAGCTAGTCCTTATTTCTCTGGATTGCTACTCGACACTTGGGTCGATTCATATGGTGGTAGTGGAAAGGTTTTCGATTGGTCTCTCGTTCCCGCAGAACTCGCGCATCAGGCCGTTTTAAGTGGTGGCTTGAACGTACAAAATGTGACTGAAGCTGTTGTCAGCGTCCGTCCTTTTGCTGTTGATGTCAGTAGTGGCATTGAATCAGCAAAAGGTATTAAGGACGCTGCACTCATGCATGCATTCGTGTCTGCTGTTCGAGCAGGCGACAGTCAAATTAAATAAGAGAGATCAACATGGATCAAGACTTCACGCTGTTGGGTGACCAAGACGCACAAGGTCATTACAACTTTCCTAATGCAAGTGGCCATTTCGGTCCTTATGGTGGCAGCTTTGTTTCTGAAACGCTGACCCATGCTTTAGAAGAACTCAAAGAAACTTACGCAAAATATCAACATGATCCTGAATTTCTACGTGAATTCCATCACGAGTTGAAATATTTCGTTGGACGTCCTAGTCCGATTTATCACGCTAAGCGCTGGTCAGAAGAAATGGGTGGTGCACAAATCTATTTCAAGCGTGAAGATTTAAATCACACTGGTGCACACAAAATTAATAATGTGATTGGCCAAGCCTTATTAGCCAAGCGCATGGGTAAGCCTCGCGTGATTGCAGAAACCGGTGCCGGTCAACATGGTGTGGCAACAGCGACCATCTGCGCACGTTTTGGTTTGGAATGCATCGTGTACATGGGAAGTGAAGATGTAAAACGCCAAGTGCAAAACGTCTATCGTATGCAGTTATTAGGTGCGACCGTTGTACCCGTTGAGTCAGGCTCGAAAACACTGAAAGATGCTTTAAACGAAGCTATGCGTGACTGGGTCACGAATGTAGAAAATACGTTTTACATTATTGGTACCGTTGCAGGGCCTCATCCTTATCCTATGATGGTGAGAGATTTTCAATCCGTGATTGGGAATGAATGTTTGGAACAAATGCCTGATCTCATAGGTCGTCAACCTGATTATGTAATGGCGTGTATTGGTGGTGGATCGAATGCAATGGGAATTTTTCATCCTTACATTGATCATCATGAAGTGACATTAATTGGTGTGGAAGCAGCGGGTGAAGGCATAGCAACGGGTAAGCATTCCGCTGCCTTGCTTGGTGGTATACCGGGTGTGTTGCATGGCAATCGTACTTACTTACTGCAAGATGAAAATGGTCAAATCATCGAGACGCATTCTGTGTCTGCTGGTTTGGATTATCCCGGTGTAGGTCCTGAACATGCATGGTTGAAAGACTCACATCGCGCACAGTATGTATCGGTGACTGATGATGAAGCAGTCAAAGCCTTTCATCATTGCTGTCAAATTGAAGGCATTATTCCTGCGCTTGAATCCGCTCATGCATTAGCTTATGCAGCAGACTTTGCATCTACACTTCCTAAAGATAAAGTCATACTCGTGAATTTATCTGGTCGTGGTGATAAAGATATGCATACCGTTGCTGAGTTCGGTAAATTACATCCTGCTGCAAAATAAGGGTGGGTCATGTCTAGAATTCAAACAACCTTTGCTGATTTAGCAGCGCAAAAGAAAAAAGCTTTAATTACATTTATCACGGCGGGTGATCCATCACCCGAACTCACCGTACCTTTGCTGCATGCTTTAGTTGAAGGTGGTGCTGATATCTTAGAACTAGGCGTACCTTTTTCTGATCCTATGGCGGAAGGTCCCGTGATTCAACGTGCTTGTGAACGTGCGTTGAAATTCGGTGTCAACATGCATGATGTCTTGGGCTATGTAAAAAGTTTTCGTGAAAAAAATAAACATACGCCTATCGTTTTAATGGGCTATGCCAATCCTATCGAACGTATGGGCATGCAAACATTTATCGATGCAGCGCATGCTGCTGGAGTAGATGGAGCGATTGTTGTCGACTATCCACCTGAAGAATGTGTGGAATTTGCACAAGCTCTACAAGCCAAAGATATGGATCCAATTTTTCTCTTGGCTCCAACCTCAACTGAAGAGCGTATTAAACAGGTCGCGAAAGTTGGTAGTGGATTTTCTTATTATGTTTCTTTGCGTGGTGTAACCGGTGCCGGCAATATCGATACCGTTGAAGTGTCTGAGCGCATTGCCTCTATCCGCAAGCATGTGAAGCTACCTGTTGGCGTGGGATTTGGT
>JAXISQ010000062.1:0-7983 GCA_034680505.1 Noviherbaspirillum sp. | reverse complement strand
GGTGGTACCGCTGGCGTAGTTACCGTAACCAAAACCTTTTAATTGAACACGAGGCCGCAATGAAACTCATCTCAGCCATCATCAAGCCATTCAAGCTTGACGAAGTGCGCGAAGCCCTCTCAGCCATCGGTGTACAAGGCATTACTGTCACCGAGGTAAAAGGGTTTGGTCGCCAAAAAGGACATACAGAGCTCTATCGCGGTGCTGAATATGTTGTCGACTTTCTGCCTAAAACAAAAATTGAAGCAGCAGTTGATGATGGCATTGTTGAGCGTGCAATCGAAGCTATAGAAAACGCTGCCCGCACCGGCAAGATTGGTGACGGTAAGATTTTCGTCTACGACCTGCAGCAAGTGGTGCGGATTCGTACTGGCGAAACTGGCAAAGAAGCTCTCTAAGGGGATGAATATGAAAAAATGTTTTACTAGCCTTATGAGCGCCGGTCTATTGCTGTTTGCATTAGGCCTATCACAGGTTGTATCGGCTGAAGATGCTGCAGCTCCGGCTGCTGCACCTGCGGTAGTTGCACCTGCTGATGCAGTGCCAGCTGTTGCGGCACCCGCAGCCGCTCCAGCCGATGCCGCAGCTCCCGCCGCAGCGCCAGTACCTAACAAAGGTGATACAGCTTGGATGATGGTGGCCACCTTATTGGTCATCATGATGTCTATCCCTGGACTCGCTTTGTTTTACGGCGGTTTGGTCAGATCGAAAAATATGTTGTCCATACTCATGCAAGTGATGATGATTTTCTCCGTCATTATTGTCTTGTGGTGTTTGTACGGATATTCGATTGCCTTCACAGAGGGTGGACAATTCTTCGGTGGCTTTGATAGATTGTTCTTGAAAGGTATGACACCAGATTCAGTGGCAGCAACCTTTAGTAAAGGCGTTGTGATTCCTGAGTTTGTGTTCTTAGCTTTCCAAGCAACATTTGCAGCGATTACTTGCGGCCTCATCGTTGGTTCATTCGCAGAACGTATTAAATTTTCTGCAGTTTTGTTATTCACAGTGTTGTGGTTCACCTTTGCATATCTGCCAGTAGCGCACATGGTTTGGTTCTGGCCAGGTCCTGATGCATTTACAGATGCAGCAGCAGCAGAAAAAGCAGTCGCTGTTTCGGGATGGCTATTCCAAAAAGGCGCACTCGATTTCGCAGGCGGTACCGTCGTTCACATCAATGCAGCAGTTGCCGGTTTAGTTGGCGCCTTTGTAGTGGGCAAGCGTGTGGGTTTGGGCAGAGAATCGATGGCACCACACTCACTGACACTGACTATGGTGGGTGCATCCTTATTGTGGGTGGGCTGGTTTGGTTTTAATGCAGGTTCTGCATTAGAAGCAAATGGTTCTGCTGCACTGGCATTTGTTAATACACTGTTAGCTACTGCGGCGGCGGTTGTGTCGTGGTCAGTGGGTGAATGGGTTATCAAAGGCAAGCCTTCTATGTTGGGCGCTGCATCAGGTGCAGTCGCTGGATTAGTTGCGATCACACCTGCAGCTGGATTTGTTGGCGCCATGGGTGGTTTACTAATAGGCTTGGCAGCAGGTCTAGTATGTCTGTGGGGTGTAAGCGGTCTGAAGAAACTCTTGGGCGCGGATGACTCACTGGATGTATTCGGTGTGCATGGTGTAGGCGGTGCTTTAGGTGCGATTCTGACCGGCGTGTTTGCAGCCCCGCAGTTAGGCGGGACAGGCGTTTATGACTACGTTGCCAATGCCGTCACACCTGACTACTCAATCGCCACACAAGTTTGGATACAGATACAAGCAGTGATGACCACAGTCATTTGGTCAGGCGTGGTGGCTTTCATCGCTTTCAAACTGATAGACATGATCATAGGTTTACGCGTTTCGGAAGAAGAAGAGCGCGAAGGTTTGGATATTGTCAGCCATGGCGAAAGTGCGTATCACGGTTAATTTTACGGTTAGTTTTACGTCTAACTTTACGGCTAATTTTTGGTCTCCTCTGCAAATCTGAACTCGCAATGAGTTCTTCAAAACGCCTCCTTAGGGAGGCGTTTTTTTCATTAGGTGTACGTTGTTGGACTATGAAATCCGATTTATGCCCCAATAATCTAAGCTAGATGCTGACAAGTCACGGCTAAGCACCTCTAAGCCTTGAATGCCGTTAGAATCTTGAACCTAACGTCACTAGGAAAATGGTCAGAGTAATCTGTTCCCAATCTGACATCAGCGCCGGCTTATGCAGTTGCCGTGTTCAGTTAGATAGTTAATTCCCACATCGACAATCGCAAGATATTTAGAACACGCAAAAAGGTTAGATTCATGGTTCCTCATTTGGTTACAGCACTCAATGGTCCATTACTTGAGTTGGAAAAGAAAATACTCACGGCGACACCGGCGATAGAACGCTGGTTCCGTTTGGAATGGCAAGAACATACGCCACCGTTTTACTGTTCAGTTGATTTACGTAATTCCGGTTTTAAATTAGCGCCGGTAGATACTAATCTTTTCCCTGGCGGTTTTAATAATTTAGCGCCAGAGATGTTGCCACTTGCTGTACAAGCAGCAATGGCGGCGATAGAAAAATATTGTCCAGATGCGAAAAATTTATTACTCATACCTGAACGTCATACACGTAACACGTTTTATTTACAAAACGTTGCGCGGTTAATGCAAATTTTTAGACAAACTGGTTTGAATGTAAGACTAGGTAGTCTTTCAGAAGATATTAAAGAGCCGACTTCGATAGAACTGCCCGATGGAACCAACATTGTTCTTGAGCCTTTAGAGCGCTTAAATAATGGACGCAGAGTCGGTTTGAAAAATTTCGATCCTTGTACAATTTTATTGAACAATGATTTATCAGCTGGCATACCAGAGATTTTAAAAAATCTACATGAGCAAACTTTACTGCCGCCTTTGCATGCTGGTTGGGCGGTGCGTCGTAAAACTAATCATTTTGCAGCTTATGATGAAGTGGCAAAAAAATTCGGTAAATTAATTGATGTTGATCCTTGGATGTTGAATCCTTACTTTGCTAAAGGCACAGGAATAAATTTTCATGAACGTATAGGCGAAGAAAGTCTAGCAAGTAGTGTGGACATGTTACTGACCAAGATACGCAAAAAATATAAAGAATACGGCATCAAAGAAACGCCATTTGTGATTGTGAAAGCCGATGCAGGGACTTACGGCATGGGCATTATGACGGTGCGTGATGCAAGTGAAGTGAAAGACTTAAATCGCAAGCAGCGCAATAAAATGTCTGTAGTTAAAGAAGGTTTAGAAGTATCCGATGTGATTTTGCAAGAAGGGGTACATACCTTTGAACATATCAATGATGCAGTCGCTGAACCTGTGGTGTATATGATGGATCGCTATGTGATTGGTGGTTTTTATCGTGTGCATGCTGAGCGTGGCGTGGATGAAAATCTAAATTCACCTGGAGCACATTTTGTGCCACTCGCTTTTGCGCAACAACATGCCTTACCAGATTTAGCTGCTAAGCCTGGAACAGCGGCGCCAAATCGTTTTTATATGTATGGCGTGGTTGGTCGACTGGCATTGCTAGCAGCTTCTATAGAACTAGAAAAGACTGATCCTAATCCGGAAGAATATTAAACACAAAAGAGTGATTTAATTTTTTCAGTGATCGTTGTATGACTACTTGAGCATTGCATGAAAATAGCTTTTATCTGTGATCCTTTATCAGGATTCAAGATTTATAAAGATTCAACTTACGCCATGATGTGTGAAGCAGCGCGGCGTGGTCATACGCTATTTGTGTTGGGGCATAGCGATTTAATTTTTGATGGTAAAGAAGTACAAGCACAGGTAGCGCAACTAAGGATAGAAGAAAATACAGAGGATTGGTACAAACTCACTGAGCCAGTCTTACAGTCATTAACAAATTTTGATGTGGTCGTAGAGCGTACTGATCCTCCATTTAATATGGAGTACATCTATGCTACCTATTTGTTGGAACTTGCAGAGCGTCAGGGTGCTCGCATAGTTAATCGTCCAGAAGCGATACGCAGTCACAATGAAAAATTAGCGATTACGCATTTCCCACAATTTCTTGCTCCTACTCTGGTCACCAGTAGCGCAGCATTGATACGTGCTTTTCATGCAGAACATAAAGACATCATACTCAAGCCTTTAGATGGTATGGGTGGTGCCGGCATATTTCGTGTCGCAGCAGATGGCTTGAATCTAGGTGCGCTTATAGAAAGCATGACCTTACATGGCAAGCAAACGATTATGGTTCAGCGCACTATCCCTGAAATCAAAGAAGGCGATCGTCGTGTATTACTAATTGATGGACAAGTCGTGCCTTATTGTTTAGCGCGCATTCCACAAGGTGGTGAAGTGCGCGGTAATTTAGCCGCTGGAGGTTTGGGTGTGGCCATGCCTATATCACCGCGTGAGCGTGAGATTGGTGAGGCATTAGCTCCACAGCTAGCAGCGCGTGGCTTGATGCTGGTAGGATTAGATGTAATCGGAAACTATTTAACAGAAATTAATGTAACTAGCCCGACCTGTTTTCAAGAAATCAAACAGCAAACAGGTTTTGATGTTGCTGCCATGTTTATCGATGCGATAGAAAAACTGCAATCAATAGCATGAGTACATCAGACTAATTTGCATAAACAGCAAAATTCATTATGGTAGGCATTCTTCTTCTTACACACGCTCCATTAGGACAAGCTTTTATAGCGGCAGCGACTCATGTATTTCGTGGTGTGCCTGTGCAAACAGAAGCGATAGATGTGATTGCTGATCAAGATCCGGATGAGATAAGAAAGATGGCACAGGATGCGATTACGCGCATTAATGATGGATCCGGCGTATTAGTGATTACCGATGTAATGGGTGGTACGCCCTCTAACTGTACTTTGCAATTATGTGTGCCTGGTGAAGTAGAAGTCATAGCAGGAATTAGTTTACCTATGCTATTAAGGGCGATTACCTATAGACACAACACATTAGACGTCGCGGTAGAAATGGCATTATCAGGCGGACAAAATGGCGCATGTCGCGTAGATAATCGTGTGAGATTAGCTCCCAATTAATGTAATGGTTAATTATGATTAGTGCAGAAGTTGATATTATTAATAAATTAGGTTTGCATGCACGTGCCTCAGCTAAGCTAACGCAGCTTGCTGGGAAATTTCAATGCGAAGTATGGTTAACGCGTAATGAAAGACGCGTGAATGCAAAATCCATAATGGGCGTGATGATGCTCGCGGCAGGCAATGGATCTGTCGTGACCTTAGAAACAGATGGTGCAGATGAGCAGCAATGTTTTGATGCAATCTGCGAACTGATAGCAGCACGTTTTGGCGAAAGCGAATAAATTCGTTTATGGCTACTTTCTCGCTCCATGGCATACCAGTCTCACGCGGTATCGCAATTGGGCGAGCACATTTACTGCGTTCTGCGGCATTAGATGTAAAACACTATCTCATCTCGCAAGAAAAAATTGAGTCAGAGGTTCAGCGACTCTCGAATGCGATTGCACAGGTTCATGAAGAACTACAATCTATACGGCAAGATCTGTCACCTGAAGCACCTTCTGAATTAGGTGCTTTCATTGATGTACATGTTTTGATTTTGTCTGATCCCATCGTTTCTGAACAACCACTCGACATCATACGGTCACGTTACTACAACGCTGAATGGGCCTTGCTGACACAAATTGATGCACTCTCGGCGCAATTTGATGAAATTGAAGATGCCTATTTACGTGAACGTAAAAATGATATTTTGCAGGTGGGCGAACGTATATTAAAAGCCTTGCTAGGCAGTGCAAATACAATTTCGAGCACAAGCGAAGTAGAAATAGCGTCGCAAATTATCGTCGTCGCGCATGATATTTCCCCTGCTGACATGCTGCAATTTCGTGATCGTAGCTTTGTAGGATTTGTAACTGATCTTGGTGGACAAAACTCTCACACTGCCATCGTCGCACGTAGTTTAGATATACCCGCTGCAGTTGGTATGTCGAATGCATCGGTACTAATTAATCAAAATGACTGGGTCATTATTGATGGTGATGCAGGTGTTGTGATTGTAGATCCTGCACCTGTTGTATTAGATCAGTATCGTGAAAATCAAAATCGTTTACTGCGTGAACGTAAAAAACTAGGCAAGCTGAAAAAAACACCGGCCATCACGAAAGATGGCACGGAAATTCATATGCTGGCAAACATAGAATTGCCAGAAGATTGTGGTTCTGCTTTGGAAGCAGGTGCGGTTGGTGTTGGTTTGTTTCGCTCCGAATTTTTATTCATGGGACGCACTGGTTATACAAACAAACTGCCAACAGAAGATGAACAGTTTGAGTCCTATCGCAAAGCAGTGGTTGCCATGAAAGGCAAGCCAGTCACGATTAGAACGCTAGATGTAGGTGCAGATAAACCACTCGATAAAGCCGAAGAGACTGCACTTAATCCCGCGTTAGGTTTGCGTGCAATACGCTATTGCTTAGCTGAGCCACAAATGTTTTTAACGCAGTTGCGTGCGATTTTGCGTGCATCTGCTTATGGTCCTATCAATTTATTGATACCCATGTTGTCGCATGCTTTTGAAATTGATCAGTCATTACTATTGATAGAGCAGGCAAAAGTACAATTACGAGCAGAAAAAAAGAAATTCGACGAAAAAATACTTGTAGGCGCCATGATAGAAATACCGGCAGCCGCATTGACATTGCCTTTGTTTATCAAGCGTTTAGATTTTCTCTCCATAGGAACAAATGATTTAATTCAATACACGCTAGCGATTGATCGCGTCGATCATGAAGTCGCGCATCTGTATGACCCATTACATCCAGCTATCTTGCAATTACTCGCCACCACAATTAGTACAGGTGCAAAAGCGGGTGTGCCAGTCGCGGTTTGTGGCGAAGTCGCAGGAGATATCAAGCTCACGCGTTTGTTATTAGGATTAGGTTTGCGTGAATTTTCTATGCATCCCGCACAGCTCCTGTCAGTGAAACAAGAAATACTTAACTCTGACATCTCTGAAATAGAGCCGCAGGTGAAAAAAATATTAAGACTTTATGAGCCTGAAGCCATTGCTGAAGCAGTAGAAAAACTGCAAGCACTCTAAAGTTAAATAGCAGAGGGGATTTGACGCTGCTCGTCTAGTTCGTTATCCTTACTCAGTTGCGCCGATTTGAACGGTCCTTGGCAGAAGTCGCCAGACCCAGCTTGCGGGCGCAAGGGAAACATCCCGCACAAATACGGCTAAAGCGAGTTGAATCGTAGACCTTGCGAATTCAGCCCGATATGCCGAGTGCAGTCGGGCTTTTTCATGCAAAGACAGTTTATGAACTCTATCGGTATCGTCCAACCTCAATCACTCTTTTTTAAAGAGCCGCTTGCATTGCAAAGCGGCGCATCGCTATCCGACTACACCTTAGTCTATGAAACCTATGGCACCTTGAATGCCGATCGTTCTAATGCGGTGTTGGTATGTCATGCATTAAACGCTTCGCATCACGTGGCAGGCACTTATGAAGGACAAGCACGTAGTCAAGGTTGGTGGGACAACATGGTGGGTCCTGGCAAAGCCTTAGATACCAATCGATTCTTTGTGATTGGCGTGAATAACTTAGGTTCTTGTTTTGGTTCTACCGGACCTATGCATAACAATCCTGCAACCGGTAAACCTTATGGCGCAGCTTTTCCTGTGGTCACAGTAGAAGATTGGGTGCATGCACAAGCACGTTTAGCAGATGCACTCGGCATACAACAACTCGCAGCCGTTATGGGTGGTTCATTAGGTGGCATGCAAGCGATGGCGTGGAGCATGCTATATCCAGAGCGTGTACGACACTGTTTAGTGATTGCTTCAACACCTAAACTCTCTGCACAAAATATCGCATTCAATGATGTAGCTAGACAAGCCATACTCACCGACCCTGATTATCATGCGGGTGATTTTTATGCGCATGGTGTTGTGCCTAAAAACGGATTGCGGGTAGCACGCATGATAGGTCACATCACTTATTTATCC
>JAXISQ010000061.1:0-7984 GCA_034680505.1 Noviherbaspirillum sp. | reverse complement strand
TGGTCGGGGCGGCGGGATTCGAACTCGCGACCCCTTGCACCCCATGCAAGTGCGCTACCAGGCTGCGCTACGCCCCGACGAGCTGCAAATTATAGCAGAGGACCTTTGCGATGAAGAGCGATCTTAGTCGATGCTTGTTCAATGCAAGTGTCCACCTTGTTGCACACTATCTTCTGGCATTTCAGCATGCACCATTTCTTCTGCTTGATCGCAAAACAAAGGGGCACCACAGTCATCACAACATTCAGGTGGAAACAGCATTTCAGGTTTGGTGATCTGCGTGATACCTGATTCACGCAACAAGATGACGATTTGCTGCAAGGGTGAGACGGTACTTTTATTACTGGTTTGATTGGCAATGACTGGAGCGTCTTCATCGCCACTTTCTTCGTCATAGAGTGGCCAGATCACACCATAAAACACATCAGGATTATTCGCCACGCTAAAGCTAATGCGGTATTCATCAATCTGTAGCTCATGACTATCTTCACCTACTGCAGCTACTACAGCTGTAAGTTGTGCTGCATCGATATTCAATGCATGAGTCAAGTAATGCACAGCTGCGCGGATAGAAACAGGGCGTATCATTTTGTCTGCATTTCTACAAGCGACGAAATACGCTTCAGGTAAAAGTAATTCTATGCCACAGCCAGGTAATAATTTTTGTGCAATGGGTGTTGCATGCACTTGCCATTGTGTGAGTGCGGCTTGGGTATTGGTTTGAAGATTGCTGTTGATATTTTCTTCTTGCCAGCGTAACAATGGCTTTTGATGTTCTGCTGTGACGACAAACAGTATTTGTCTAGTATCTGCAAGAAAAGGTGCAGTGTCTGGCATTTCTACCGGCATTTGTAGGCTGGATTGCGATACGGCGGCTTGTGCCATACGACGTGTGAGAAGATAAGTATCGCTATAACTGCGTGGCAGCTGATCTATAGAAAATAAATGAGGCGCAATCGCTAGTTGTACATCACTTGCTAATATGTGTGTATGTAAATGCGTAGTGAGTAACTCTACGATATCTGTTTGTACAGGTCCTGATGCAATAGTAAAGCGAGTCCAACTCAAGATAGGCATGGCCATGAGTAGGGCATCATATTGTTTGCCGTTATATTCAAGTGTGCAGCTACAACTCACGGCTTCTACGATATCGAGTAAATCATCATAGGTTTCACCATCTGCATGAAACAAATGATCTAATGCATTATCAATCGCTAATTGTTGATTGCTAGCTAGTTGTGTTTGTAGAAGTTGTTCAAGTTGGCGTTCCCACTCACGTTGTTCTAAACGACTGGCTGCTTGGCCGTGCGATTGCGCGAGTGTGACTAGACGCTGACTGTCTGCAGAGATTTTACGAGAAGTACTTTTAGTAGGCCGGCGCATGGTCTTAGTTGAATTAACTCTTTATAGGTAAACGATTCTAATAGAGTTGGCTTGAATTGCGTGGCGCCTCATACAAAATAAAAAAGCGCGGACTGTGATTCACAGTCCGCGCTCTTGGGAAGCAAAAGCAATTATTTTTTTTCTGGCGCTGGTGTGGCAGGCGCATCAGATGCTGCCGGTGTGGCAGGTGCTGCTTCTGGTGCTGTTGCTGGTGCTGTTGCTGGTGCTGTTTCTTTTGTAGATGTTTCAGTTGGTACGCCATGCGTTTCACCTTGCATATCGACTTTATCTCCCATTTTTAATAAGAGTGTGACTGAAATAACAGCAAAGATAATGAAGGCGATGAGAATTTTAATCATGGTTGTCTCCGACAATTTTTCTAAAGTGTTCTATTGAGATGCGCTATCTAACCAACGGAATATCATGCTAATACTTGCATAGTATTCCGTCAGTCAAACGAACGTTAAATTACGCTGCGAGTAATTGACGCAATACGAAAGGCAGAATACCACCATGACGGTAGTAATCAACTTCGATCGGTGTATCTATACGCAGTAAAAGTTTAGCTTGCTGGGTCTGGCCGTTAGCACGCTTAATCACCAAAGTCACTTCTTGCTGTGGTTTGATGTTGTGCTCTATACCTAGCAAATCAAAACTTTCATTGCCTGTGATGCCTAAGGATTCGATGCTGTCATTGCCTAAGAACTGCAAAGGTAATACACCCATACCAACTAAATTAGAACGATGAATACGTTCAAAGGAACGAGCAACCACTGCTTTCACGCCTAATAATTGCGTACCCTTAGCAGCCCAGTCACGTGAAGAGCCTGTACCATATTCTTCACCTGCAAAAATCATGGTGGGAACACCATCATGAATGTATTTCATTGCGGCGTCATAAATCGACATAGCTTCACCGCTAGGTTGATAAATGGTTTCACCGCCTTCTACACGTGAGCCATCTGGTTTTGCAGGAATCATGAGATTTTTAATACGCACGTTAGCAAACGTACCGCGCATCATGATTTCATGATTACCACGACGTGAGCCATAAGAATTGAAGTCAGCTTTTAATACACCATTAGCGAGTAACCATTTACCTGCAGGACTTGATTCTTTAATTGAACCTGCTGGAGAAATATGGTCAGTGGTGATTGAATCACCAAATACGCCCAGTGCACGTGCATTCGCAATACCCGTTGCTGCAGCCTTAGGTTCCATTGTGAAATCTTGGAAGAAAGGTGGTTCAGCGATGTAAGTAGATTTAGGCCAGTTATAAATTTCTCCAGTGGCCACGCCTTTGATTTCTTCCCATAATTTGCCTGGTGCACCTTTAACATCTGCATAATTTGATTTAAAGGTTTTTGCATTCATCGCATATTTCATGAGCTTGCCGATTTCTGCACTGGTTGGCCAAATGTCGCCGAGATAAATATCTCTACCATTTTTGCCTTTACCAACTGGCTCGGTCATTAAGTCGCGTGTGACATTGCCTGCGATAGCATAAGCCACAACTAATGGAGGTGATGCGAGGAAGTTGGAACGAATGTTAGGATGAATACGTGCTTCGAAGTTACGATTACCTGACAAGACTGCTGAAGCAACGATATCGTTTTTAACAATAGCTTCATTCATAGCCGGTGTCAGATCACCTGCATTACCAATACAAGTTGTGCAACCATAAGCAGTCACACCAAAACCTAATTGCTCAAGGTAAGGTAACAAGCCTGCTGCTTCGAGATATTTAGTAACAACACGTGAGCCAGGAGCGAGTGATGTTTTGATATGTGGTGCAACAGTTAATCCTGCTGCAACTGCTTTCTTTGCTAACAAACCTGCTGCGAGTAAGACACTAGGATTAGAGGTGTTAGTGCAAGAAGTAATAGCAGCGATTAAAACATCGCCATTTTTAACATGCACGCCATCGCTAGTGGTGTATTCCGCATCCAAATCTTCTGCTTTTTTATTAAAGCCATTGTCAGACACTGGCTTAGAAAATAAATCGCCAAAGGTTGCTTTAACGTGACCGATTTCAATTCTGTCTTGTGGACGCTTAGGTCCTGCAAGTGAAGGTGCAACAGTAGTAAGGTCTAGTTCAACCACGCTGCTGTAATCGATATCACCAACTTTTGGAATGCCAAATAATTTTTGTGCTTTGAAATAAGATTCAAACGCATCGATTTCTGCTTTGCTACGACCAGTACCATGGAAATATTCTATCGTTGCTTCATCAACGGGGAAGAAGCCCATGGTTGCGCCGTATTCAGGTGCCATGTTGGCGATGGTTGCGCGGTCAGTGAGTGAGAGTGTTGTTGTGCCTTCACCAAAGAACTCAACAAATTTACCCACCACTTTTTGTTTGCGCAGCAGTTCAGTAATCGTGAGTACTAAGTCGGTTGCGGTGACGCCTTCACGCAAGATGCCAGTCAGATTCACACCAACGACATCTGGTGTGAGGAAATAAACTGGCTGACCTAACATACCGGCTTCAGCTTCAATACCACCCACACCCCAGCCCACAACGCCGATACCATTAATCATGGTGGTGTGGGAGTCAGTGCCCACTAAAGTATCTGGGTAATACACGCCTTCTTTATGATGCACACCGCGCGCTAAATATTCAAGATTGACTTGATGCACGATACCAAAGCCAGGAGGCACAACACCAAAGGTATCAAATGCTTGCATACCCCATTTCATGAATTGATAACGTTCGTTATTACGTTGGAATTCCAACTTCATGTTGAGATCAAGCGCGCCTTTTTCACGGAAGTGATCAATTTGCACAGAGTGATCCACTACGAGATCAACAGGAACCAGTGGTTCAATATTCTTAGGGTTCTTGCTCATTTTTGAAGCAACACCACGCATAGCAGCGAGGTCAGCTAGCAAAGGAACACCGGTAAAGTCTTGCAAGACAACACGCGCTACGACAAATGGAATTTCATGACTACGTGCTGCTTTAGGTTTCCATTTTGCGAGTTGTTTTACATGTTCTTCTGTGACTTTTTTTCCATCACAATTGCGTAAAACGGATTCAAGCACGATACGAATAGATACCGGCAAGCGATCGATATTGATGTCTAATTTTTTTTGTAAGGCAGGGAGTGAATAGAACTTCCCTTTTTTTGTGCCAGAAATTTTGAATTCTTTGAGCGTATTCAGCGTATTGTGGGACATGTGCTCTCCTTGCTTTTTCAGAGTAAAAATTGATTAAAACGTTATGACAACGATAGTGTTGTAATCCATGCTTCAAACTAAACTTGCTGCACTAGTTGGCAATGATTGCCCGCTCATGCGTGCTTTTTGCAAAATGAACCAGTAGTAACGATAACTGGCTCTATCATGCAATTTTCCTTGATGTCTTATCGGACCCCAGTTTTCTGCTTGTGCAGCTAACAAAATTTCTACTGCAGTATTTATTTCATCACTTTCAGGTGCAAAAGCAGCAACGATAGGACGAATTTGGTTGGGATGAATACTCCACATACGATCAAAACCAAATTCTTGCTTCGCTAGCTTGGCATCCTGACTCACTACTTGCAGATTGTCGATTTCAGTTGTGACATTGTGTGAAGCAACAATGCCATGTGCATGACACGCAGCAGAGATTTCTAGCTTTGCTCTAACGACCAAGGGATGATTAAATTGCCTTGGGCTTTGCATGGCAGCGGATGGTATAGCACCATGATGAGACGATACAAAATCCATTATGCCAAACGACAGACAAGCTATTTCAGGTAAGGCTGCAATCTCCCAAACTTCATGTAGTGCACTATGTGTTTCGATTAATGCGTGTACGGCTAATGCGGATCGTCCTGCTGCTTGCGCATGCTCTTGTATCAGCGCTATAGCTGATTGCAGTTGCGCTGCACTTGTGACCTTAGGTACAACAATATAGGCGAGTTTTTTTGCCGCACGATGACAAATATGTTCGACATCACTGGCAAAAAAAGGGCTTACTGGATCATGTACTCGCGCACCGACTCGTTCAAAATTATTTTCAGTGCTAGCAATCAAGTCACCAACTAAAATGGCATGCTTAATTTCATCGCCAGCAGCTGCGCCATCTTCACAATCAAACGTGATATCAAACACAGGCCCCAGTTCTTTTTGCAAAGCCAAGGATTTGCGCATGAGTTTTTCTGAGCCTGCATAGTGATCGCATGCCGGTAAGGTAACCGGTATGGACGACTCCTTAAACAGAACTGCGGAAGGGTGCATGCATCAAATCCCAAGAGTCTGCGCACTGTGTTTTAACAAGCGTTGCACGAAAAAATCTGGTGCAACGCTCATAATCACTTAAGGCAGTAAATGTTTTACGCCATCACGCTCTTCAGTTAATTCTTTGAGAGTGATGTTGATACGCTCTTGCGAGAATGCATCAATGTCTAAGCCTTGTACGATTTTGTATTCGCCATTTTCTGTCGTAACTGGAAAGCCAAACATCGTATCTTTAGGAATGCCGTAGGAGCCATCGGAAGGAATGCCCATAGTGGTCCACTTGCCGTGTGTACCTAATACCCAATCATGAATATGATCGATCGCTGCGTTAGCAGCAGAAGCAGCGGAAGACAAACCACGAGCTTCAATAATGGCACCACCACGTTTACCAACGGTAGGTAAGAAAGTGTCTTTATTCCATGCTTCATCGTTAATCATGTCTTTAACGGATTTGCCATCGATAGTGGCAAAGCGATAGTCTGCATACATGGTTGGTGAGTGATTACCCCATACGCAGAGTTTTTCAATCGCAGCTACTGGCTTGCCAGTTTTGGCAGCGATTTGTGACAGTGCACGGTTGTGATCAAGGCGCAGCATGGCTGTGAAATTCTTAGCTGGCAGGCTAGGTGCAGATTTCATTGCAATATAAGCATTGGTATTTGCAGGATTGCCAACAACTAGAACTTTTACATTGCGCGAAGCGACTGCATCAAGTGCTTTACCTTGCACGGTGAAAATTTGTGCATTGGCTTCCAATAAATCTTTACGCTCCATGCCCGGGCCGCGTGGACGTGCACCGACCAATAGGGCAACATCGATATCTTTAAAGGCGGTCATAGGATCAGCATGCGCTGTCATACCTGCTAACAAAGGAAACGCGCAATCGTCGATTTCCATCATCACGCCTTTTAAGGCTTTTTGCGCTTTTTCATCTGGGATTTCTAGTAATTGCAATATGACAGGCTGGTCTTTACCCAACATGTCGCCATTAGCAATACGGAACAAAAGTGAATAGCCGATTTGGCCGGCGGCGCCTGTTACAGCAACACGCATAGGGGATTTAGCCATGTTACATCTCCAATGTGATCAAAATGATAAGAAAAGATGGGTTTTTACAGGACTTTACCTGCCAGAAAGCTTGCTCGCGAGTGTAGGCCTGTCGATCTACTGTGTCAATCCTGATCTTATATCTTATATAAGACATAATACTGCACAATTTTCTGGACGGTAACGGTGCATTTGTGGTGAAATCGCTATCTATGACTCAGACCGTTCTCCCTCCTGCGCCAACTGGCTCACCTAGCAATTCAGGTGTGGCAGGTAGTGCTGCCGGCTCTCCCACATTTAGTCCGCTCTATCAGCAGATTAAATCTTTGATTGTGCAGAGCTTGCAATCCGGGGAGTGGAAACCGGGCGAATTAATTCCCAGTGAAGTAGAGCTGGCTTATCGATTTAAAGTCAGTCAGGGAACAGTACGCAAGGCGATTGATGAATTGTCTGCAGAAAATCTGGTTGTGCGTCGGCAGGGCAAGGGTACATTTGTAGCGACTCACCATGAGGCGCGCGTGCAATTTCGGTTTTTGCGCTTAATGCCAGACAGTGGTGACGCTCAACAGCCAGAAAATCATATTATTGAGGTCAAGCGCATGCGCGGGCCTGCAGAGGTAACGCGTTTATTAGATATGAAGGCCGGTGATTCCGTGGTCTACATTAAACGTGTGCAGTATTTTGATGAAGCGCCCATTATTTTGGAAGAAATCTGGTTGCCCGGCAGCTTGTTCAAAGGACTGACTGTAGAGCGATTAGTTGAGTACAAAGGGCCGATGTATGGATTATTTGAAGCTGAGTTCGGTACGCAAATGATTCATGCTTCGGAAAAAGTGAGGGCGGTGGCGGCTGATGAAGCGGCTTCGGCTTTATTAAAAGTGGCTGCAGGCGTGCCTTTATTAAGCGTTGATCGGGTTGCATACACTTACGGTGAAAAGCCAGTAGAAGTCAGGCGCGCTTTGTATGTCACTGCGCAGCATCATTACCAAAATGAATTGAGTTAAGACTTTTGGTTTTAAATAATTCGACGAAATCCCTGCCAAAATGAATCAAGTCAGGCAGAGATAATCAAAGATGTGCTTTAACGGATAGAATCAAGTAGTTTAGTGTGTTTAGGAAACTTTTAGTCTAGAAGGATGAATATGTCTGAAGTGACTACCAAGCCAGCAAGACGATTTACCAACATACACATCACGCAATTGATGCACTACCGCTTGCCTTTAGCAGGTGTGGTGTCGATTTTGCATCGTGTCAGTGGTGCATTGATGTTTTTGTTGCTCCCGTTCGTGCTTTATCTATTCGAGAAAAGCATTACCTCTGAAATTTCCTT